>NZ_AYVK01000011.1:0-126862 GCF_000503155.1 Mesorhizobium sp. LSJC285A00 | reverse complement strand
CTGAAGGAAGGTCTGCCAGTGCGGGATCGCATGCATGTCGATCTGCGCAAAGACGATGTCGCCCAGCGCGCCGCTCTCGATGATCTGCTTCAACACACGCATCGATTGGTCGTAGCGCATGTTCTGATTGACCGAGAGGATCTTGCCGGACCTGGCCGTTTCGTCGCGCAGCTTCACGGCTTCATCGACCGACAGCGCCAGTGGCTTCTGCGCCAGGATCGCTTTGATGTGAGGCTGCTTCAGCGCATGGCGAATCAATGCCGGCTGCTGGTCGGGCGGAAAGGCAAGGTCGACGATCTCGACCTCAGAATCCTCGATCAGCTGTTCCGGCGTGTCGTGGACGGTCGGAATGCTCCAGCGTGCAGCTACCTTCTCGGCGCTGGCCTTGGTGCGCGAAGCGATGGCGACGACTGGGAAACCGGCCTGCGCATAGGCGGCAAGATGGCATTCGGCCATGATCATGCCGGCGCCGATGCAGCCGATACGGTATTCTTTCGTGCGGACCTTCACGTCCGGCTCGAAGCCTTCGCTCGCCATGTCTTCCTCCCGCAATTCTGTTTTCGCAGCCGCGATCATCTCGCCAACGCGCCTCCGTCCTGCCCGAAATAATGCACCCGGGCCGGCTCGCAGGATATCGCTACCACCGCATCCGGCCTGATGTCGGGCTGGCCGCGCAGCAGCGCCTTCAGCCGCGCCTCTCCGGCGGCGAGCGTTACCACCGTGTAGCCGCCAAGGGGCTCGACCTCGAATACGCGCGCCGGGCGGCCAGCGCCCCCTTCGACCCAGGGCCCGACCTTGATGTCCTCCGGCCTGAGCCCGATTTCGATCGCGTCGGCCGGAGCAGCGCGATCGTCGATGCTGACCGTGCCTTCGGCGGCCTCGAGGCCATCTTCGCCGCGAACGGATTTGAGGATGTTCATCATCGGCGAACCAAGCAGTCGCGCCACATAGGTGTTCGCCGGGCGGTCGTAGATCTCGGACGGGGCGCCGATCTGTCGGATCCTGCCATTCTCCAGAATCGCGATGCGGTCGGCGATCGACATCGCCTCTTCCTGGTCATGGGTGACGTAGATCAGCGTCTTGCCGAGTTCGCGCTGGATGCGCTTGAGCTCGACGCGCGTTTCCTCGCGCAGCCGCGCATCGAGCGCAGAGATCGGGTCGTCCATCAGATAGGCGTTCGGGTCGCGCACCAGGGCGCGGGCTATCGCCACGCGTTGCCGCTCGCCACCGGAAAGCTGCGCCGGCGGCTTGTGCAGAATATGGCCGATGTGGAGCTTGGCGGCCACATCGGCGACACGCGTTTCGATCTGGGCCTCGGCGACCTTGCGCTCGACCAGCGGGAAACGCACATTTTCGCGCGCGCTCATATGCGGGAACAGCGCCAGGTTCTGGAACACCATGGCGACATTGCGCTCGGACGGCGAGACGGTGTTGACCGGTTTGCCGCCGATCAGGATCTCTCCGGCGTCAGGCGTCTCCAGCCCGAGCACCAGGCGCAGGATTGTCGATTTGCCCGCCAGCGGCGGCCCGAAGAAGCAGAAGAATTCGTTGTCATTGACGGTGAACGAGGCGTCGTCGACGGCGAGCGTCGTGCCGTAACGCTTGCTGACATTGCGAAAGACGATATCGGCCATGTCAACCTGCCTTCATCGCAATGCCGCTGCGGGCATCGAAGACACGCACGGACGATGCCACGGGGGCGACGACGGCAAGCTCGCCGATCGACAGTCCGACAGCATTGTCGAACACCGCCTTCACGGCGGTCTCGCCATCGCCGAGATGGACGATGGTCCTCGCGCCGATCCGCTCGACGAAGCTCACCGGCATGGCGAGGCCCTGCCCGCTCTGCACCAGCGACACCTGTTCGGGCCGGAAGCCGTAAAGCACCTCAGAGCGCGATCCGCGCAAGGTGGCGGCCAGCGCATCCGGCAGCGTCGGCGTGACCCCCAGTGGCCCGAGATCGACCACCAGGCCCCGGTCGCTCTCCGCCGGCCTTCCCTTCAGCAGGTTCATGCCCGGAGCGCCGATGAAGCGGGCGACGAAGACATTGGCTGGATTGTTGTAGACTTCCAGGGGCGTTCCCACCTGCTGCAGCACGCCGTGATCCATGACGGCAATGCGGTCGGCCATGGTCATGGCCTCGAGCTGGTCATGGGTGACGTAGACCATCGTCTGCCTGAACTGGCGCTGCAGCTGCTTGAGCTCGGTCCGCATTACCGCCCGGAAGGCGGCGTCTACATTGGACAGCGGCTCGTCGAGCAGGAAGATCGCCGGCTCCATGATCGCCGAGCGTCCGATTGCCACCCGCTGCAGGATGTTGACCGAGAGCCGGTCGGCCTTGCGGTCGAGCAGCGGCGTCAACTGCAGCAGCTCGGCGACGGCGCCGACGCGGCGGTCGATCTCGGCTGTCGCCGCACCGCGCATCCGCGGCCCGTAGGCAAGGTTCTGGCGCACCGTCATGTGGGTGAAGATGGCGTAGTTCTGGAAAACGAAGCCGACGCCGCGGCGGCCCATGGGCACGCCGGCCATGTCGCGCTCGCCAAACAGGATCTTGCCGCTGGTCGGCTCTTCCATGCCGGCGATCATGTTCATCGTCGTCGACTTGCCGCAGCCCGAAGGCCCGAGCAGCGCCATGAACTCGCCATCGGCGATGTCGAGGTCCATGGTCTTCAGCGCCGTGAACTCGCCAAAGGTCTTGACCAGGTTGCGCAGCTGGATCGCGCTCATGCCGGCACCAGCCTTGCGCGCGCCATGCGCTTCATGGCGAATACGGCAACGATCGAAAGCACGACCAGGATGGCCAGCGCGATCGCCGCCACATAGCCCCAGATCAGGTCCTGCGTCGTGACCTTGTAGATGTAGACGGAGATCGTCTCCGTGGCGACGCCGGGGCCGCCGCCGGTCATGATGTAGAGCGTGTCGAAGATCTTGAAGTTCTCGATGACGCGGATCGCCAGCGCGATGATGACGATCGTCTTCATCTTCGGCAGCACGATGGTGACGAAGCGCTGCCACGGGTTGGCGCCGAGCAGGGTCGCCGCCTTGATCTGGTCCTGCGGCACGCCGACCAGGCCGGCAAGCAGGATCAGGAACATCAGCGGCGTCCACTGCCAGATATCGGCGATGATCACCGCGATCAGCGCCAGTGTGGGGTCAGACAGCCAGGCGATGGTGACGCGGGAACCGCTGAGTGCCGACAGGATGTCGTTCAGCGGCCCGCCCGACTGGAACAGCATGAAGAACATGTAGCCGGCCACCGCCGGAACCACCATCATCGGCATCAGCAGGATCGAATAGAAGACCCGCTTGCCCGGAAAATCGTCCGCGAACAGCGTCGCCAATGCCAGGCCAAGCAGGAATTCGACGGGCACGCACACGACCATGACGATGGCCGTGCGCCTCAGCGCGCTCCAGAAGCGCGCATCGGCGGCAAGGTCGGTGNGCACGCACACGACCATGACGATGGCCGTGCGCCTCAGCGCGCTCCAGAAGCGCGCATCGGCGGCAAGGTCGGTGTAGTTGGCGAAGCTGTTCCACATCTCCCATGCGTTCCACCAGCCGAGGCCGGAGAGCGGCGACCAGTCGGTGACGCTGATGTAGAGCTGCATCAGCAGCGGGAAGACGGAGATGAAGAGCACCAAAACCTGCGCCGGCAGCGTCAGCCGGAATCCCAGCCGCGCTCCCTCGTCCCGCAGCGCGGGCTTGCCAAGCGCGGCCTTTGCGTCCTTTGAGACAGTCACGGTCACCGCGCTCATTGCTTGAGCGCGCCGAACGTCAGTCCGCGCACCAGATGGCGCTGGATGGCGATGCCCATGATGACCGGCGGCACCGCGGCGATAAGACCGAGCGCGGCCTTGGCGCCATAGAGCTGCCCGGTCATCGAGGAGGACAGCGAGGCCATGTAGACCGGGATCGTCACCCATTCACGCGTCGTCAGCAGCAGCGCGATCAGATAGTCCGACCAGTTGAGGATGAAGACGAAGAGGGCGGCGCTGGCCAGCGGTGCGCGCATCATCGGCAGCGTGATGCGCGTGAAGACGCGCAGCCGCGAACAACCTTCGACAAGCGCCGCTTCCTCGATCTCGCGCGGCATGTCGTCGAAGAAGGTCTTCATGAGCCAGAAAGCGAACGGCAGGGTGACGATGCCGTAGATCAGGGCCAGGCCAAACCAGCTGTCGGTGAAGTTCAGGAAGGCCCACATGATCATGACCGGGATCATCACCGCCATTGGCGGAAACAGCCTGAGCTGGATCAGCGCCAGCGGCAGGTTCTGGCCGGAGCCGAAACGCGACAGCCCGTAGGCCGCAGCCGTGCCCGCCGACATTGCGATCGCCGTGCCGAACACCGAAGACAGCAGCGACGACAGGATCGGCTTCAGCGCGGTGCGGTCGAGCGCCACGATCAGATTGTTGTTGGACTCGCCGAAGACGAACTGGAAATTGCCGAGCGTCGGGTTCTTCGGCCACCATGTCAGGTCGGCGCCGGTCGCCGACCATTCGGCGATCGGCTTGAAGGCCATCGACACCATCCACAGGATCGGTACCAGCGTCACCGCCATCGCCGCGAAGATCGCGGCGTAGCGGAATATCTCGAAGGGGACGGAACGCTTCATCTGGCTGCTTTGCTGGTGGCGTTGACTGCGGCGGGGAGGAACAGATGCTCCTCCCCTCCAGCGCTGATCCAGGGAAACGGATCAGCTGATCGGGTCGAGAACCGTCGGCCAGGCCTCCTTGTTCGTCCTGATGGCTTCGAGCAATTTGTCCTCGCCGATGCGGCGGGCGATCTTCTTCCACTCCGCTTCCGTGTCGGCCATCGCCTGTTCCGCTGTCTTGGCCTTGGTCAGCGACGCCATCAGATTTTCGTCCAATGCGTTGTGGAAGGCGGTGGCGCCGGGATAGTTGATCGTCGGCACCGTGCGGGCGACGGTCTCGCGCACCACGTCGATGTGGTAGGCGTGGTAGGTCTGGCGCACCAGCGGATCGGAGAAATCCGAGAGCCGGAACGGATCGAGATAGCCGCCCGGATTGGCGCTCATCCAGGCATAGATGCGGGCGGAGCCCAGCCACTGCAGCAAAAGGTAGGCGACCTCCTGGTTTTTCGACTGCGACGAGACCATGCCGGTCAGCGAGAACCACAGCACGGAACGGCTGATCAGCTTGCCGTCGACTTCGCGGCCGGGCGGCAGCATCGAGCCGATCTTGCCGGTGACGGCAGAATCCTTGTTGCCGGCATTGTCGAGGAATTTCGGCAGGTTCGAGAAGGCGCAGGTCATCGCCGCGCCGCCCTTGGCGAAATTTCCATACTGCTCCGGCCAGCCCCAGGAGATCGCGTCCGGCGAGTGATGAACCAGCGAGCCGACATATTCGTTGGTGGCGGCAATGCCGTGCTCGGAATTGATCAGCGGCTTGCCGTCGTCGCCGAACAGGAACTGGTTGGGCGATGCCATCGAGACATAGCGCTGATACCAGTTGGTGTAGCCCCAGCCCTGGTTGCGCAGGTCGGTGGAGCCGAACAGGCCCTTGTCGGGCCGCTGGAAGAAGCCCGCGATGTCACTGTGCTGCTCCCAGGTCTTCGGCGGCGCCAGATCGTAGCCGAATTTGTCCTTGAACGCCTTCTGCTCGGCAGCGTCGCCGAACAGGTCGGTGCGGTAGACCCAGGTCTGGAAGTCGCCGTCCAGCGACACGCCATAGTTGGACCCGCGATATTTGTTGAGCAGCGACACGCCCTTGGCGCCGTCGACATAGCCGGTCTTGGGATCGTCCCATTCGGGCTTGTACTGGGCGACGAAGTCGTCGAGCTTGGCGATGCCGCCGGTCTCGGCAAGGTCGCCGAGGCGGTTCCATTCCGTCGAGTAGATGTCATAGGCCCCACCCTTGGTGGAGATGTCCTGCATCGTCTTGGTGAATTCCTGGCCGTTCGGCAGGCCGACGATCTCGATCTGGATGCCGGTTTCCTTTTCCCACAGCTCCTTGATCGACGGCGCACCCGCAGGGAAAGGCTGTGTGAGTTGGCCAATCGAGCCATCCGACAGGCCAAGCACGATCTTGGCCGGTGCCTTGCCAGCTCCCTTCAAGGCCTTGGCCGCCTCAACGGCACGGGCTTCCGGCGTGTCGGCGCCATATTGATAGCGCTCGGCGCCCTCGAAACCGGTGGGACCGCCTACCATGCCTGGCGCCAGCGCGTCGGCCGCAACGGCACGGCCGGGACGGATGAATTGCGGTGCGATACCGGCCGCAGCCACGAACGCCGCCGCCTTCCCTCCGGACGCCAACAAGCCGCGTCGCGATATGCGGATCAAATCAGACATTGGAATTCCTCCCTCAGGGCCGATGTTTCCTCCACGAGCCCGTTGAGGGATATTGACGGCAGCACCGGAAGGCTGTCAACATCATAAATACTCAAAATACATCGTAACACCGCAACCGCGGAGAAAATACGTCATGCAAAGGTCGACACACGGGCTCAATGCCTCGATTTGATGGGAAATCTGCCTTTCTGGCACGCGACTATCACGCCGGGCGACGCGATTTAGCCCAACCTCCTTGCGCATCGGCTAAGGCTCGATACATCATTTTCCATCAGAATCGCTGATGGCTGGCAGCTGTGGCCGTCGGACGGGCTAGCGGCATTGTGCGATCTGATGCATTGAGGAGATGAAGACGGTGCGTTCCACCTTGACTGACATAGCCCGGGAAGCCGGCGTTTCCGCCGCCACCGTCGACCGCGTGCTGAACAACAGGCCCGGTGTGCGGGCGCGCACGCGTGAGATCGTGCTCGAAATGGCGCAGCGCCTCGGCTACATCGCGGAAGGCCCGAACGGAGCGCCGCCCAGGCCCTCACCTGGAGAGGTCATCCGTCTCGACTTCGCCCTGCCGGCCGGCACCAATTCCTTCATCAAGATGCTGCATCGACACATCGAGGCGCAGGCCCTAGCGCGCCCCGATCTTGACGTCCACATCGCCACCATAGAGGGCTTCAACCCCGACCGGCTCGCCCGCCTGCTGCAAGAATTGCGTGGACAGACACAAGGCGTCGGCGTGATCGCGCTCGATCATCCAACGGTGCGCGAGGCGATCCGCTCGCTGTCAGCCAATGACGTCAAGGTGGTGACCATCGCCTCCGACATCCTGCATGTTCCGAGAGTGGCCTATATCGGCATCGACAACCGCGCCGCGGGGCGGCTGGCCGGCTATCTGCTCAACCGCTTCATGGGATCCGAACGCCCAAGCAAGGTGGCGCTGTTCGCCGGTTCGCTGTCCTACCGCGGCCATGAGGAACGCGAGATGGGATTCCGGCACATCTTGACCGAGGAGTCGCCCAACCTCAAGATCGTCGAGATGCGCGAAATGCTGGATGACCGAGAGAAGGCTTATTCGGAAGCATCAGCGCTTCTGGACCGGCACCCCGATCTTGCCGCGATCTACAATGTCGGCGCCGGCAACACCGGCATCGCTCGGGCGCTCAAGGAGCGTGGACGCGCCAAAGACATTCTCTTTCTCGGCCACGAGGTGACAGACGGCACCAAGGAACTTTTGTTGGATGGGACGCTCGATGCGGTCATAGATCAAAATCCGCGCGTCGAGGCGCGGGAAGCGCTCAACATTTTAAGCCACTCTGTCAGGCACCTGAACTATGAACCGCATCAACCACGACTTCAGGTGATCTTCAAAGAGAATATACCTGAAATCTGATCAATGGATCCGTGATCGTATCGCAAAGCACAGCGTTGGCGTCGCCACCGGTCCCAAATACGAACGAGAGCCCGAATGATCTCGTCAAAGCCGCCGATCTGGCACTATTCCGTGCGAAGTCGGAGGGCCGAGATCGGGTCGTGGTTGATGGTGCATGAGAAGGCCGTCGCCCGTTGCAACTCGGTCAGCCTTTCCGAACCTAAAAAGACCAAGTCCACTCATAGCACCGAAGTCGCGAACGATTGGGGCGAAGAGGGTTCTGGATGTCGGCACGAAGCCGACGAATGGCATACGCCCGTCCGTCCGCGACGATCACCTGAGGCATCGCCCCGGCCCCAGGCGCACGAGCAGATATGTCGCAGGCAACCTCGTGTGTTATACACGCACGCTGACTTTTTGGGTCGGACACGAGATCGATGGACCAGGAAACGCTTCTTGCCGCAGTCCTCTTAGCTGATGTCGTGGGCAGCACGCCACTCTATGAGCGGATCGGAGACGATGCCGCTCTACAGCAGGTCTCGGATTGCCTGGACACGATGCGCGAGATCGTCGCCAAACACGGTGGTGATTTCATTTACTCGAAGGGCGATGACATACTCAGCCTCTTCGAGAGCCCGGAAATGGCGCTGACGGCCGTCTGCCAAATCAGCCACCAACTGACTAAAGGTCCGTTAAGCGCCCGTATCGGATTGCATTTCGGGGCGGTCATTCGCGCGCGGGGCGCGATATTCGGTGACGTTGTCAATGTCACCGCAAGGTTGTCCACCACGGCGAACCCCGGAGAGGTGCTGATCAGCCAGAGCTTCTGCGAAGCCCTTTCCCCGAGAAGCCGCAAGGGCCTGCGGCTCCTCGACAAAATGGCCTTGAAGGGGAAGCAAGAGTTCTTCGATGTCTATACCCTGTGGAGCGACGATGGGGGCCCCGGTACGCAGATCACCAGCCATGGCGCCACTACAGATAGACGCTCGGTCCTGCCGCGGCAGATTCATCTGGTCATCCGCTACAGAGATCAGCTGCGATCCTGTCGAAACGGCGAATCCGTGACAGTCGGCAGATCGGCGGAATGCGATATCATCGTCGAGCGGCCCTGGGTATCGAGGCGCCACGCCGCCTTCACCATATTGAATGGCAGAGCTCGGCTTCTCGAACGAAGCTCTTCGGGCACATTTGTGTCCATGGGACTGGGCCATGAAGTATTCGTACGCCGTGAAGATATTATCCTCTTCGGCTGCGGCGTCATCTCGCCTGGAGTGAAGTCGGCACTCGACGAAGCCCAGCTTCTTCACTACGAAATTGTCTCGGATTGACCCGGCCCGGCTACTAGCTCGACCGGTTTCGAGGTGGTTCGCTGCGCCCTCAATGTCGCGCCGTACTCTTTGACAGCCATTGGAATCGACCGTTCACAAATGTGCCAAGGCCAATCCAGGAACGTCTGCTCTCGAAGTTGGACTGCGAAGAGCTGACCTCCGTTTCCCTCGCTGAGTTCGACGGAGCCGCGGGCCGGTGCATCTCCCTCGCAGCATGCGGAGTTCTATCTGCTCCTAAGCCACATTCGGCAGGTGGATGGCTTCGGCAGCAAGCTGGCCCGCTCGATCGATGACGCGCTAGGTCTTGCCGCGAAAAGGCCGGTGCGTGGGAATTGTGCTGGACTGTCGGCCAGACAATGAGCTGGCGACGGGAGCGGCCGGCTGAAGCGGGATGCCCGGACCAATTCCCTGCCCTGTGTCGCCTTGATATCCCCAGGTGCTGAAGGTCAGCACCGGCTGTTGCAGCCCGGGGTCGACGAACGCTTCATCAGACCATTTGCGCCGCAATAGCTCCTCGAACACCTGCGAAGGCTCGCGATTGGGCTACCGTCACGAAAATTGGCCCAGAAGCGCAGACCACTGACATATCGCGGCGTCGAGATGGAGCTCGATACCACCGTCTTTGCAGCACCGGGGAAAATTCCTCTTGGGCCGATCGAGTTCAAGTTGCTGCGCCACATGGCTCGAGAATCCTGAAAGGTGATCAGCCGTGATGAATTCATCGCAGCTGGCTGGTCGCAGAAAGCCAGTGTGAGCGCCCAGGTGGTCGACGTTCACATGAGCCAGTCGCGAAAGTTGTTGAAGCAGTCGTCGCAGAGTTGCCATTCGCACCCTGCGGCTTGCCGGCTATTCTCTCGAAGACACTGCGGGCTGACGATCTCGGCGATTGGGTTCAGAAAGGTCGCTGCGTGAGGCCGCAAGGGGACCGACCCAATGGGAAAGGTCTTGGCAGCTAGGGGACTTAACGCCACCGACATTGCAGCCGGGCGCTGCTCTAATCGAGAGAAAGTCTGGGCGTATAGAACAAGCGACATGAGCGTGTCGGATTGTTTGCATTCAAACGACCTTTGCGACGTTATCCGTGCCTTCGCCTTGCTGGTGCCGGAGGAAATCATGACGTCGCCCGACAATTCGGTCGAACTCGTTCGCGACAAGAAGTGGACGGTCCGCATCACCGCCTACGGCAGCACCCTGACGTTTCCGTTCGAAGCAGAAAGCTATGCACGTTCTTATGCCGATGGTCAGGCATTCCGTCTCGGCGTTCAGGTGGCGGAACTGAAGCGATGCGGCTGACACTTTGTCGACGCGTTGGCGGATAGCCTGCATCGCGATCGGAACGAATAGGTCGCTGATTGCAGCCTCGCGATTTTTCCATCAAATCCCGCCTGCAATCTTGACAGCAACTCGGCAAAATCCCTCGCCGACTAGTGTTGTCATATGAGCTGGAGCTTTCCTCGCCGCCGGTGGTAGGCGGGATACGCTGCCGGGACAGCCCTCTTTTCGCATAGACGCGAACCTTGTGCTTTTCCGTCTCAAGGCTGATTGGCGGCTGGATGCGCGCGCCGTCTTTCATATTCTGCCATCAGCCCGCGCGGAGCGTGGAATCAACGGCGGGGAAGCGGATGATGTTTCCTGTTTGCGCTCGCGTAGCGCAAGAAACGCTGCGAAGAGCATGATAGCCATGCCGATGATGTCGATCAGGCTAACCTCCTCGCCGTAGGTGATGATGCCAAGCACGACGGCAATGACGGGTGAGACGAAGGCAAATGCTCCGGCGCGCGAGGCGCCGATTTCGTGCAGGAGCCGGATAAATAGAGTGTAGCCTATGAACGAACCAAACAGCACGAGGAACAGCCACCCGACCCAGGCCGGCCAGCCCCAATTGCCTTTTAGAGCCGCGGTCGCGCCTGGCTCCACAACGAGTGAGATGAGAATTAGGAATGCGCCCCCGAAAAGGGTGGTGAAGCCGGCGATGAAGTCCGATGAATATACCTCAAGAAGCGGCCGCGCGAGCACCGAGCCCCATGCATAGATTAAAGCTGCCGACGCCACCGCTGTCATCGCCAGCAGCCGGAGCCCCCTGCCCTGCTGGTCTGCGTGTGTCCAACTAGCATAGGCTTCGGGCCCGAACAGGACGCACAGACCGGCCGCACCGAGCAAAATCGCAAAGAGCTTGCGGCCGTCATAGCGTTCGTCCCCCAGAAGCAACGCAAACCCAAGCAGCGTGACGGGGGTCAGCGAAAGCTCAAGAACAGCCGCGGTGCCCGTATCGACGTAGAGCATGCCCCAAAAGAGTGGGCCATAGCAAAGCGGAATCATGAACAACGTAACAACGAAAAGACGCGGCCAACTCCTTTTCGCCACCCGTGGTAGAGCAGCGCCCCTTAGGCGCGTCGCGCTGAGGATCAGCAAGCCGGCTACTGTAAAACGCGTGCCTGCGAACATCAGAGGCGGCACGGTGGCGATCCCTGCCTTGATACCGATCCACGTGGTGCCCCAGATCACACATAAAACCAGAAATGTCGCTGTGTTGCGGTTCATCGGAAGCAGCCTTCGCTGGGCGTTGTTGGTTCGTCGTAACGGCCAAAAGACGTTTATTTCGTTACAACGGCCTCTTGCCAATACGGTTCCGCCAACCGATGTTTCCGGGATGGATGGTGCGAAGACTATCGTCGACATGCGCATGGTTGGAGGTCACCCCTGCTTGGACTTCGTCAACACGGTCGACGCGCGACGCGATGTGTGGGGGCCAGACCTCTTGCAGACCTATGCCGACCTGGTCGTCTGGGCTGGACGTGCCGATTTGATCGACGTCGATGAGGCGCGAGCACTGCTCGCGCAGGCTCCCGCCCGCCCGCTCCTTGCGGAGGCGGCATTGGAAAAGGCCAAGATTTTGCGCGAGGCCGTTTACGCGGCTCTCCAGGCCGAGGCGGCAGGCGCCCGGGTGCCGGACGATGCCTTGCAAATCGTGCGCGATGCAGTCGCCCTAGCCCTGCCGAAGCGCTCGCTTTTCCCGTCCGGCGACCGCCTCGCTTGGCAGTGGACCGACGCAGCCAGTCTGAACACGATCGGCCACCGCGTGGCCTTTGAGACAGCCGAGTTTTTGGTGTCCAGGAATGACCGCCGCCGCGTGCGCGAGTGCACCGGGCCGAACTGCGGTTGGCTTTTCATCGACACCTCGCGTGGCGGGCGCAGACGGTGGTGCTCGGATGAGAGCTGCGGCACACGCAGCCGGGTAAGGCGCTTCAGGGCAAAAGCCGCAGGGAACATGGCTCCCGACAGCAAGAATTAGTATCTGACGCCAGGCTTGGATGACCAACGCAGCATAGTTGGCTTCACGCTATCCCTGTCGCTGTTTGTCCAACGAAGCTGGTCTCGCGAGCGACTGTGGCCAAGAGTGTGGAGAACACAGCCGGCGCGGCAAGCCATCATCGCGTTCCAGAGCGGGTTGCTTCGGGGCCGCCTACCTCGCCACGCTTCGATCGGTCGATCTGCTCAAACTTGACGGGAACTCCGGTAGCGTTACGGCGTTTTTCTCAGTCCGAAACAAACAAGGATAGGTGCCATGGACTGGAACCGTGTCGAAGGCAATTGGAAGCAGGTAAAGGGCAAGGTCAAGGAACAGTGGGGCAAACTCACAGACGATGATCTGGACCGTATTGCCGGTAACCGCGATCAGTTGGAAGGCAAGATTCAGGAGCGCTACGGCATTGAGAAGGACCGCGCTCGGCGCGACATCGATGACTGGTATGGCCGGCAAGGCTGGTAGGTCGCCGGTTCCAAACTGAACTTGAAAAAGGGCTCCGAGAGGTACGGCGCCCTTTTTTGCCGCGTTTCTTGTCGCCTTTTCGTGAGTCTCACGACAAGGGCGCTCACCGAGAGACGTGGAACCGCGAAAGGTGCCCGTCGTTATCTGGTTCTCGAAATTACATTGGGGGATTAGTTGGACAGAGACGACGCCTCGGCGATCACAACTGGAGTTAGCGGCCTCGACTACATTCTTCGTGGCGGCTACGCCAGGAACCGCTCCCATCTCATCGAAGGGAAACCAGGTTCTGGAAAAACCACTCTTGGCCTCCAGTTTTTGATCGAGGGCGCCAAGAATGGCGAGACATGCCTTTACATCACTTTGTCAGAAAGCAAGCGCGAACTGCTCTCGGTTGCTGGCCGTCACGGCTGGGATCTGAAGGGGGTGCAAATTCTTGAACTTGTGCCGCCGGAGCTCAGTTTCGATCCTGCGCAGCTACAGACATTGATCCATTCCTCGGAATTGGAACTCGGCGAAACCGTGCAGTCTGCCATGGCCGAGATCGGACGCGTCAGACCCGATCGCGTGGTGTTCGATTCGCTCTCTGAAATTCGACTTTTATCGCAAGGGTCACTGCGGTATCGGCGCCAGGTGTTGGCATTGAAGAGCTTCTTCATGCTCAACAATGTGACGGTGCTTATGCTCGACGACCTGACCGCTGAGCAGGATGACCTCAATTTGCATTCGATCAGTCACGGCGTCATTCGGATGGAGCAGCTGTCGCCCGTCTATGGTGGAGAGCGTCGGCGGCTACGCGTGATCAAAATGCGCGGCGTGCAGATCCGGGGCGGCTTTCACGATTTCGTCATTCGCCCAGGCGGCGTTATCGCCTATCCGCGGCTCGTTGCAGCCGAGCATGAGGTGGCCGAGCATGATACGCCGGCCATGAGCAACAACCGGATCGACACCCTGCTTGGCGGCGGGCTGGCCCGTGGTACCAGCACGATGCTGATGGGGCCGTCTGGCGTTGGCAAGTCTACCATTGCCTGCACCTATTGCTATGCCGCACTCGAGCGTGGCGAGCGTGTGCTGGTGCTGTTGTTTGACGAGACAAAGCGCATCTTCTTGGCGCGCGCCGCCGGGCTCGGCATGGACCTGGAGCCGTTTGCCGAGGACGGCACGCTGATGCTTGAATCTGTCAATCCGGCTGAGCTTTCACCAGGCGAATTGTCTTCGCGCATCCAAGCGGCCGTCGAAGAATCCAATGTGCGGATCGTCGTGATCGACAGCCTAACTGGCTATCTCAATGCCATGTCCGAAGAACAACATCTGGTGCTTCAGATGCACGAGATCCTCACCTATCTCAATCAGAAGGCAGTGGCGACGATCCTGCTGTTGGCCAATCACGGGCTGTTTGGGCAAACGGCAGCGCCGGTCGACATGACCTATCTCTGCGATTCCATCATGCTTCTGCGCTTCTTCGAGAACGCAGGTCAGTTGAGACGCGCGATTTCCGTTGTCAAGAAACGTGTCGGCCCCCACGAAGAGACGATTCGTGAGTTTAAAATCGGCGGTAACGGCGTGGCCGTAGGTGAGCCACTGGAACAATTCCGCGGCATCCTGATGGGATCTCCGGAATTTGAAGGCAAGCCGACAGACCTTCTGAGGGATAAGGCGCTGTGATGTCGTCCAGCCCCGCCGTTCTCGTGCTGGCGCCGCTTGGCCGTGACGCGAGGATCGCGGCCTCCATCCTGGCTACAAACCAGATTGCCTCGCGTGTGTGCGGCAGCTTGGAAGAGGCAGTGCCGCTTCTCGACGAGGCTCAGTGCCTTGTCGTGGCCGAGGAGGCCCTGCTCAGTTCCGATCGAACGCAGTTTGCGGCCTGGCTTGAAGCCCAACCCGCATGGTCGGATTTTCCGATCGTGCTTCTGACGATGCGGGGGAACGAAGTCGACACGCGGATGGCATTTCTGGACCGCTATCTGATCGTGCTTGAACGGCCATTTCTGGCTTCGAGCCTCGCCAACTCGGTGCGCTCCGCCTTGCGTGCCCGCGCCCGCCAGCGTGAGGTCCAGTCCTACATCGAACAGAAGCGGGAGGTCGCCGATCGGCAGAAATTGCTCATCCGCGAGCTGCATCACCGCGTCAAGAACACGCTGGCCAACGTTCGCGCCATGATGGGCGCGACGGCCAAGTCGAGCGGCAACGTCGATGATTTCGTACGCGATTTTTCAGCCAGGCTCGTTTCCCTGGCCCAGACCCATTCGATGCTTACCGACGATTATTGGCAGACTGCCTCCCTGCACAAGCTGCTCGAAAGCGAGCTTGACCACTATGAGACGCGCGACAGGCCGCGTATCGTTCTGGAAGGCCCGAACGTAGCGCTAGTCGCCGACATTGCGGTCCCTGTCGGGATGGCTTTCCACGAACTGGCCTCCAATTCGTCGAAGTTTGGCGCGCTTTCGCAAACGGGAGGCCGCCTTGATGTCCGCTGGTCGTTAGGCGGGTCCGGCGATACACAGATCGTCAATCTTGACTGGCGGGAACGAGATGGGCCGAAAGTCGAGCAGCCCAGTCGCCGGGGGTTTGGCACGACACTTCTGGAAAAAGTCGTGACCGTGCAATGCAACGCCAAGATCGAATTGAACTACCATCGTGACGGCTTGCAGTTCACCATGGCCTTGCCGTTGCGAAACACGCGCCTTGTGCCGGCTTACTGAGCGGCAACGGAAAGGCTGGCTGGGCGCCGCGATAGGGATTAACTGAGCGTCACTCGGCAGGCTGGTCTAGCGCTTTAGCCAAAACATCAGTTCCGAAAAAGACCGCCTCTATATCTCCCATATGCCTCTGCAACATTGCGAGAGCTCCGGCGTGGTCTATGCGGCCGACCTTGGTGATGAAGTCGAACTCGTGCCGCGGCGCTGTGACCCGGGTCATGCGTCCTAGACGAAACCTTGGGCTCCCGGAGCGCAGTTTTGTCGCCTTCGTGGTCACCCCCCGCCATTTTGCTCACGATCCTCGTTGATAGCCCGGATGCGCATCTGAATCATCTGCGACCCGTCTGGGTTCCGACTGGCGTCGTAAAAAACCAAGAGGCCCGCAGACAGGCTCGATCGACGGTCAGCTATCCCGAACAGCAAACGAAATCACCCTTGCCTTTGGCCAACCAACTTTCGCCAGATCACCTTCGCAATGGCTGCGGCCCCAGTACGGTCGGACAGCCCGCGCCTCTGGCGGCCGAAGTGAGGCGCCGGGAACATACAACGTCGGTCGTTGTTTCTCTGATCAGGAGGAAAGATGATGGCAGACGATAAGAGCAAGCGTGATTTTCGAGATCGCAACCGTGTATCAGTCGATGAAGATTATGAGGTTGGCTATTTCGCCAAACAGCATCGTATCACGCCAGAACGCGCGAGCTAATCAGAGAACACGGCAACGACCGGAAGAGGCTCGGACGCGAGGCAAGGAAACTCGCTGATACCGGCTGATGGTCGCGACGCATCACGCGGCTTTTCGACGAGCGGGTCTGAAAGGCTGCGCGAGCGTGAAAACGTCTGGCCGGATGCCCGCCTCGACTTGCTTCCATGTGACCGGGTGGGCAATTGGGAAGCCGGGCCGCGCTCGCGGGGAAAAAGCGCCTATTGCGGTATTGCCCTGTCCGTTGCGGAGATAGTCGAGAAAGATCCGGCCTCCTCGGGCTGCGGGGTCAGCTGACAACAGGTATCGGTCAGGATCGGTATCAACCAGACGGTGGGCGAGCGACTTGGCCAGTTTCCGGGCGCTGTCATGGGTCATCTTCGCAACGAGCGGGGCCATCAAGTGGATGCCTTTGCCGCCAGTGACCTTTGGCCAGCTCTCCAAGCCTGCCGCTTCCAAGATGCCCCGTAGCGCCAGCGTGGCCTCGATCACATCGTCCCATGGAACGCCTTCTCCGGGATCGAGGTCGAGGACGAGCCGGTCCGCATGTTCGATGTCATCAATCGTCGCGTTCCACGGATGAAGCTCAACGGCATCCATCTCGACCAAGCCAAGCAGACCATCCATGTCATCTATCCATACCCGAATGCCTTCGCCGCCTTCGCGCTTTTGAACCCGGAGCTGATGTACGGACGCCGGTATCCGAGGTAGCGGTCCCTTGTGATAGAAGGTTGCGCCGGAGGCGTGGCGGACCAGCTTCAGCGGTCGCCGAACCAGATCAACTAGAGCTTGATCAGCGACCCGCCGCCAATAGTCTGCCAGCTCTTCCTTGGAAGGTGCAACCGCATCGGGTAGCAGCTGGAGAATGTTCTCGCGCGGGACGCCGTGTTGGCCTTCCGACCTCCGCTTGGAGGGCGACGGAGGCTTGGGCGGGATTGCCTGAAGGTCCTCGCGGAGTCCCTTGAAGACCGCCTCACGCAAGATGCCCCGGTCCGACACGCCACTGAATTGCACCTCGGCAAGAACGTCTGGTTCGACCCATGTCGCCTTGGGCTTCTTGATCGGCTCCGACAGCGGTGACTTGGCGGTTACAAGCGGATCAAGCCGCTCCCTAACGCGCCGGGCTGCGTCCAGCGTATAGCCGGTCTGGGCCTTCCCGGCATAAAGCAGCCGGTCGCCCTCTCGCCTGCCGATGTACAACGATGCGATGCGGCGCGGCTGCGCGCCAAGTTTCTCGACGAAAGCCACGATTGGAAAAGTGTCGCTCTTGACACATTTGACCTTGACCCAACTGGTCTGGACGCCCGAGCGGTAGTGAGCATCCGCTCGCTTGGATACGATTCCCTCTATGCCCATCCGGCAGGCATGGTCGAACATATCATTGCCGTTCACCTCCAGATGCTCGGCATAAGTCAGGGTTGGCTCGGTTTCGGTCAGCAGCTTCTTCAGCGCAGCCTTGCGCTTCACTAACGGTTGTTCCCGTAGATCACGGCCATCGAGGTACAGGAGGTCGAAAGCGTAGAGAGTCATCCGCAGCGAACTTGGGTTGCCCAGCTCACGTTCCAGGGCTTGATAGTCCGGCAGGCCGGTGTCGCCCAGGACGACAGCTTCACTATCGATGATAGCGGATTTGACCGGCAGGCTTGCCGCGGCCTGAACAATCCTCTTGTAACGGTGGGACCAATCGTGGCCGCGACGTGTGAATGCTCGCGCCTTTCCGCCTTCAACGACCAGCTGCGTCCTGTAGCCGTCATATTTGATCTCGTGAAGCCAATCTCCGCCTTCGGGAGCTTTCTCGACCAGTGTGGGCGATTGGAACTCGATGAACGAAAGCCGGTCAATGGCACTGGTCATATGCTCGCGACTCCAGGAATCGCGACTCAAGCCCCAGCGCCCCTGTCGGTTCCGAGCCTTTTAGAAGAATTGCATCGCGACGATTGCTTATCCGCCTCACTTGTTGATGTGACGGCGCAGCAGTCTGATGTTGCGATTGTTCGCCTTAAAATAGACGTCGAAGATCGAGCCGAGAATTGGGACACTTCCTACGAGCGTATCCAGCAGCACGTTGCCTAGCATGCGGGCGACCAACCCATTTCCGGCACCGACGTTTCGAGCTCGCAAGACGATGTAGGCCGAGATAATGCCCGTCGCCGCATCTCCGAGTACGGGAACCAGACCTACGAGCGCATCCAGTCCAAAACGAATTGATGTGCCTGGAATGCGCCAGCGGGAATCGAGTAGCGCGGCCAATAGATCCAACTCGGCAAGTACGTTTGCTGTATGACCACCGTGACCGCCCTGCCCGATCATGCCAACTCGCGCGCCAGTACGATTTAGTATCTCTCCCTGATGGATAGCCGTCACCTTAGATATCGCTTTGACCGCCTGAATTCGCTTGCGTCCTGTGCGATGGCACGTCGTCGAGCAAGGTCGTCTCACCGGAGCTTTTCGGCGCCTCAACGGGCAATTCACCAGTAGGCGTCATCTTGCTGACGGCCTCAGGCAAATCTCGCGTGATCCGGCTTATGAGTTCCTCGCGCGAAAGGCCGGTCTGCATCGAGAGGGAAGTCAGGGTTTCTTCGTCTATGGCTGCTTCCACCTCGCTTGGCTGGATCGGCTCGTTCGGCCCGGTGCCTACCCACGAATCGACCTTCGATCCGGCGCCTGCCCCTCTGAACCGGTCGAGAATATCGCCAAGCGCGGTCCCCGAAACGCCTTTTGAAAGCTGATCCAGAATCCCGCCTTGCGGATCATTTGGGTTGCGATCACCCGCTCCACGGATCATGTCGCCGATCTTGTCGCGATTTTGGTATGCCAAGACGCCGAGCATCGCGATCGCCAATTTTCCCAGGTTAGCCATTGGTACCTCCACTGTTCAATGGACAAGGGCTCAACATCACAAAAGTTCCGACCGGCGACGATCTAATTGAATAAGGGCTGGCGTATCGACACAGACGTGAGCGGTGCTGCCTAACCGGCTTGTTTCCGTTTGCGGTGCGGCTTCGGCCTCGCAGACGCTGATCGTGCAAAGCTCGTTGCCTGCCTGATCGCGCATGCGCACTAACCATCCGGTCATATCGTCATCGCCCGATTACGCAACGGATCGCTTCGGCGCGAGCGGCCTCAAAACTTGGCGTCTCGGCAGGCGGAACCTGGCGAGCCTGGTCGGCGTCGCGATAGTAGAACGTATAAGCGAGATGGATCCCGCGCGCTGCCTTAGAGTATGGAACTACCACCCTCATCTTTGACGGGGGTTTGGCCAAACAGCGAACATCGGCTAGGCCTAAGACGATCGATCGAGGTCGACTCGCGCGACGGCGTAGGCGCCAAGCGAGATGCTTTGATCATCCAGCGGTCTTGCGGAACTTTCCATGAAGTCGGGATCGGTTGCCGCCCGCTCGAACTGCTCGGCGCCGAGAAGAGCAATGCGGGCGCTGCTCGGCGAATCCGAAAGCCTCACAGATTGCGTCTTGGCGGTAAGGTTAGCGACCCACAGGGTCACGCGGCGATCTTTTTCAGCCGCGATCGTCACGACGCCGTCACAGCCGGAAGTTCCTACGGACAGCAAGGTGGCTCCGCCGAGCTTTGAGAGACCAGCCAAGACATGGAAAGCGGGATAGACCGTTGGGCCATCCTGCTGGTCATACCATGGCTGCACGAAATCAGCCTTCCTATGGATTTGGCCAAAGGGGCCGGCGAAGTCACCGAACGCGACGGCATCGATTCCTTCGCGAGCGCAGGCCGCGAAATATCCGACAGTCCAAGCCGCATTGAACAGCCCGCGCTGACGAGGATCAATGCGCGATAGACAGACGCGAGCGTTCGCTTCATTCGGCGTAGTGGATTTTCCGTATGGGTTCTCACGGCAGCCGAGCTGGATGGGACCGATACGCAGTGGCAAGCGTTCCCCCATGAAAGCATGCGCGGAGCGGATTAGATGGGGGATTGCCTGAAGTGTCTCCATCACCGAGACATCATCTGCGGCGTGCACGCTGGGACAGGTGGTGAAGGTCACGTAGTCGAGCGCTTCGGCTGGCGGACGCTTGCGGTTGAGTTCGGTGAAGTAAGCGGCCATGCCGCCGCCCAGCGCGATGCCCGGGAAAGCCCGGCGAGCGGCGGAGTAGCTTTCGTGGAAGCTGGGCATAGTCGGCCACGGTGCTCCCGGCTGTACGGATGTCATGTCCTGCGCCGGAAAGACGGAGACAGCTTCTAGTTTGAGGCCGAGTGAGTGGACAGCATCCGCGACCGGCGCCAATTCGCCGAATGGATCGCGCGTGCCCTTGGTGATAATCTCGAGGACCACTCCAGCGCCGGTCAGCCGTGCGAGCGCGGCGTAGCTTTCTAGTTCGTCCTGGCCGTGTGCGATCCGGAGATCGACCTGGCAGACCATCCACTGGGGAGCCATTCGTCGTAGGAGCTCGGGGGTTTCGAGCGCGTGCTTTGCCTCGTCGGCGGCGACGCCGACGCCAGTGCGGGGCACTCGGCCGACCGGTCCGCCGATCGTCAGGTTGATGAGTGGATTGCGATTTTCAGACGTCCCGGCAGGGAGCGTTCCTGACACGTGAAGCCGGACGGCCTGCGTGAATTTCTGGCCCCTGGGCAGTCTGTAAGGCCACGGGCGACGCAGAGGGCGGACATATGTTTTATACGAGGCGTCAGACCAATTGCGTTGGTCCTCCATCTCAAAGGCATCACCCTCCATGGTGCATGTCGCCCAGATCCCAGGCGCGATCTCGTGCGACAACGCCCGGATGTCGGTGAACGGACATTTTGGATCGATGTGGTCCGGCAAGAACGATAGCTCGTCGTGACCATCCTCATGCAGCACCTTTATCGGCTTGCCGGCTAAGCCCTCGATCGGATGAAGGACGACGAAGCCGGTCCGATTCGTCAAAAGGTCGGTCTCGGGCTCTGCCTCCGCCACAAACGACAGCGCACCATCGCCACGGCCTGAGACGCGCGCCCGGTAAATCAGGCGGCCGGATGTTGCAGCACATGTTGCACGGTATTCAATGGCGAACGCATCCGGCCTCTCGTCGATCCGCAGATCATCGAGAACGGTGGTACATGTTCCCCAGTTTTCGTCCCGTACAAGAAACGAGATTCCGCGCAAGACCTCGATCGTCCCAACGTGGATGTAACGCAACGCCCCATTGTCGAACGCGACCGACAAGGATCCGGCGCGCAGCGTGCGCAGCGGTGCCTCGAGCTCTTCGGTGCCACACAAGCGGACTGCCAGGGAAGCTGCCGAGGTCAAATTGCGCGCTCCGTCGTGGCGTCGAAGATCGAGGCCCGGTTCATGTTGATGTCGATCGCAAGCTTCTCGCCCGGACGGCTGACATCGTGCGCCTGCAGCTCAGCCATCACCGGCGCGCCGGCCAGTCGGAATGTCGCGTAACTGCGCGAGCCGGTCGGCTGCAGCAGGTCGATCGTTGCCTCATAGCGAAACGTGCCCTGCTCCGGCGTTGCAGTGTGCGCACGAGTGAGGTGTTCTGGCCTCAACCCGAGCAGCACCTGCTGTCCGTCCGCGACGCCCTTCAGCCCCCTGCCGCGCGCTAAAGGCAGCAGTGCATCCGCGAGCCGGATGGCAGCGGCGCCTGCGTCCAAGGCAAGGGTACCTGGCAGGAAGCTCATCCGCGGCGAACCCAGGAACCCAGCGACGAACGTTGAGGCCGGGTGCTCGAACAACTCGAGTGGCGCGCCCTGCTGCTCTATCAACCCGTCGCGCATCAGCACGATGCGGTCAGCCAACGTCATCGCTTCGATCTGGTCATGGGTGACGTAGATCATCGTTGTCGCAATGTCCTGGTGAAGGCGTTTGATTTCGCCGCGCATTTCGTCGCGAAGCTGTGCGTCGAGGTTGGACAGCGGCTCGTCGAACAAAAAGATGCGCGGGTTGCGGACTATGGCGCGGCCGATGGCGACGCGCTGGCGCTGGCCGCCGGATAATTGGCGCGGAAAACGCCCCAGCAAGGGAGTGATGCCAAGCATGCGTGCCGCCTCGGCCACGCGCACCTCGACCTCTGGCTTCGGCATCTTGCGAGCCTTGAGGCCGAAGCCAATGTTCTTGGCCACGCTCATATGCGGATAGAGCGCATAATCTTGAAACACCATTGCCACGTCGCGATCGCGCGGCCGGAAATCATTGACCACCTCGCCGCCGATCTCGATCGTGCCTTCCGATATCTCCTCCAGGCCGGCGATGGTCCGGAGCAGCGTGGACTTGCCGCAGCCGGACGGTCCAACCAGAACGGTGAACTGGCCGTCGCGAATGTCCAGGTCGATGCCGCGCACGGCATGGAACGCGCCGTAGCGCTTGTGCAAGCCGGTAATTTTGACTTCGGCCATGCGGGAGCTTTCCTAACCGCGAACGGCGCCGAGCGTCAGCCCGCGCACCAGATGACGTTGAGCAAGGACCCCAAGGGCGATCGATGGCACAAGGGAGACGATGGCAAGGGCCGCGGCTTCGCCATATTGCGCGCCCTGGAAGCCGATGAAGGCGCGGAAGACCGTTGGCAGTGTAAAGGCAGTTCGGCTGGTCAAGATCAGAGCGAAGAAGAACTCCGTCCAGCATGCAATGAAGGCGAAGACAGCCGCCGCGACGATGCCCGGTGCTGCGAGCGGCACGGCAACGCGCCAGAACGCCTCCCATCTCGTGCAGCCATCGACGAGGGCCGCCTCCTCCATCGACTTCGGCATGCCGCGGAAATAGGCGAACATCATCCACACCGAGACCGGCAGCGTGAAGACCGTATAGGCGATGATCAGGCCGACATGAGTGTCGTAGAGCCCGACCTGGCGATAGATCAGGAACACCGGCAGCACGATCCCGATCGGCGGCAAAAAGCGCTGCGACAGCACCCAGAAAGACAGATGCTTGCCGCCGGTGTCGTAGCGCGCCAGGCTATAGGCCATCAGCGTGCCGAGCAGCGCCGAAAGCGCCGTGGCCGAAAGCGAAATAATCAGGCTGTTGATGAGCCCGTCGAGACCACGATAGGCGAACAGCGCAGCTTTGTAGTGGACAAGCGTCGGAGCGGCGGGGAACCAGACAGGCGGTACGGTGAGGTAGTCGTCGCTGGGCTTGATGGAGGTGTTGAACATCCAGTAGAGCGGCCAGAGCACGAACACCAGGAAGAACCCCAGCAGCAGAATTCGGCCGATCGGCAACGACCGGCGTTTCCTGCGGCGGGCGGGCGCGACGGCGGCCATCAGACCGGTTCCACCTTCAAGAGCCGACGCACCAGCAACGTCACGATGAGCGCCGTAAAGATCAGGAACAGCCAACTTCCTGCTGTTGCCTGCGACAGATGAAACTGCGTGAAGCCTATGGTATAAAGATAATAGGAGGCCGTGTAGGTTTGTGTTCCTGGGCCACCCCCTGTCATGATGAAAATGGTATCGAACATACGGATTGCGTCGAGCAGACGGAAGGTCAGCGCCAGCAGCATCATCGACCCGAGATGCGGGAGCGTGATCGCCCAAAAAACCTGCCAGGCGTTGACGCCGTCGAGTTCTGCCGCCTCATAGAGATTGGGTGGGATTGCGGTCAGCCCGGCGAGCAGGATGACGAACATGAACGGCGTCCACTGCCAGACATCGGCGATGATCAGCGAGACGTAGAGCCACGGGCGCTCCGTCATCCAGCCGATCGTAACCTCCTGCCCCAATAGTTGCGTCAGGACATAGTTGGTCGGTCCAAAAGGCCGCTGTAAGAGCAGCGTCCAGGCTTGGCCAACGATGACCGGGCTGATGAACAGCGGCACGATCAGGATCGACATGATCACACCGCGGCCCGGAAAGCTGCGCACCATTGTCAGCGCCACCAGGAGGCCGAGAACGAACTCTATAGCGACGCTGATGCCCGACAGCGATGCTGTCAGCAACAGCGACCAACGTGCTACGGGATCGAACACGACCCGCTCGAAGTTCTTCAATCCGACAAAGGCGTGGCCCGGCACCTGGAAGTCGTAGTTGATGAAGGATACCACCAGCGAGAACAGAAGCGGATAGATCGACAGTGCCAATATCAGCAGCACAGCGGGGGCGACCAGCAGCCACTTGAAATGACGGTCAGCCCATTGGGCAAAGGCAGACAGCCGGGGCGGTGCGCCGGCGGCCTTCAAATGGCGGATCGTGGCTGTGGGCTGCATAGGCGTATCCAATCGCCGCTTAGCGGGGAGGTGTTGCGAGCCAAGCGCCCGCAACACCAATTGCTCCAGAGAGTCCGCCTCCCTTCAGAGGGTGACCGCCATGCCAAGTTTTTCCACCGTGTTGTCGGCGGTGGCGCCAGGCAGTTTCAAGAACTCGGTGTAGAAGCCCTTCTGCGAATCCACACCCAGTCGGTCGGTCGTCTCGTTCCACTCGGCGGCCGCCGTTTCAAGCGACGCCTTCGGATCCGCACCAGCCCACACCGCCGTGCACATGCGATCGATGCTCAAGAAGTAGTCCTGCGCGCCTGGCATGATCGGGTCGAGCAGACCGACGTTTGCCGAGTTGTTGAGGTTGGCAAGGTACTCCTTGGCACTCGGGAAGAGCGCGCCGTAGAGCTCGGACTTGAAGTGCGAGATGCGGTACGGGTCGCGTAGCGCGTAGGGCAGCATGCAACGTGCCAGCGAGACGGGTGGCGAGCATACCCACTGCATGAACAGATACGCCGCCTCAGGGTTGGGCGAGTCGGCCGACAGTGCCTTGTTGTAGCCGGTGGCATGTTCCGGATTTCCCGGAACCACGGCATAGCCGACCTTGCCGGCGATTTGGGACTGCGGAATGAAGTTGATTGCCGTGGCCGACTGCGAATAGTTCGCCGCCATACGGCCGCTAGGAGGCCAGGAATAGATCATCGCGACTTTGCCGGTCAGGAAAGCCGCCCACAAGGAGACGGCGTCGAGCTCGTTGTTGCCGGGGATCGAGGCCTTGTTTGCGGCGAGCATGTTTGTCAGCGTCTTGACGCCGGCATCCGAAACCAAACCTGCCTTCATGTCGTCGCCGAAGAGTTTTCCGCCGTTGGCCCGGTACTGCTGCAGAAAGTCGAACTGATTGCCGGGGCTGCCCGCCTTGCGGAAATGTCCCGCGCCATAGACCTTTGGCGCCATCTGGTCGGTGATGAACTGGGCGATCTGGGCATATTCTTCCCATGTCTTGGGCGGTCCAAGCTTGGTGTTGAACTTCGCCTGGAAAGCCTCCATCATTTTCGGATCCTCGAAAATGTCCTTGCGGTAGTAGAGAGCGAACATGTCGCCGTCGTCGAAGAACCCCCAGATCTTGCCCTTGTAGGTCGGCAGCGCCTTGTACAGGGGATGATAGTCCTCGAGGTCTGCCGGGTTCATGTATTTGGCGATGTAGTCGTCTAGCGGGGCGATGACGCCGCCATCGGCAAGCGACGGCGTCCAGGCCGGCGAGATGTCGAGGACGTCATAGGCACCCGAGCCGGCGATGTGCTCGGCGACCGCCTTGGAGTACTGGTCCGGGTTCGACAGCTCGACGACATTCGACTTCATCCCGGTAAGCTGCTCCCACATCGGCCCGCTGAAATTGCGCGGGTCGAGTGCCTGCAGGCCAGCCTCGTAGGTCATGTTGAGGGTGACGCCCGAATGCGCCTTGGCCGCCTCCGCCGCGCGAAAGGCGGAACCGTCCGCAGGCCCTTCCTTCGATGCTTTCAGGGCTGCGGCCTGCGCCTGGCCGAGCGGCGACGTGCCGTCCGCCAATTCCAATGTTTGCTGCGCCAGCGCCCAATCGGTCATCATCCCCAGCAGCGGGCCGGACACGGCCAACATGCCGGTCATCTGACCGAAGCGGGTGATGAAAGTTCGGCGGGTGGTTTCGCCGCGCATGAAGGCGTCGACCTCTGCTTCGAGACCTGCCTGAAAGTCACGTTTTTCACGATCGTTCATAGTGCTTGGTCCTCCCATTTTCCTTTTGCTTCACTCGTCCGCCGGCGCAGCGGTCAAGCATTTCCTCCCGTAAGGTCGCCGCAAACAGGCCGCGGCGGCGCGCCGAAAATCAGTGTCACTCCTAGGTTCCAAAGCGGGCGGCGAGCCCAGACAGCCTGGTCTTCCACAGCTCGCTCGAAAGCACCTCGCGATTGACCACGCCGCGCGGCTCGCGACCGCGCTGCACCTCCATTACCGCTTTGACGTCCGCCGCACCGTTGCCGGCAAAGCACTGGTCGGTCCAGCAAAGCGCGTGCGGCGCCAGGATGACATTGTCGAGTTTGAGGATCGCATCGTCTGCGTCGGGAGGCTCTTGTTCCAGCACGTCGAGACCGGCGCCGGCGATGCGGCGCTCCTGCAGTGCTTGCGTCAGCGCTTTCTGGTCGACGATCGGGCCGCGCGCGGTGTTGATCAGGTAAGCTGTCGGCTTCATCAGGGCGATCCGCTCGGCATTGACGATGTGGTGGGTCTGGGGTGACAGGGGGCAACTCACCGACAGCACGTCGGCGCGGCGAAACAGATCCTCCAGCCCTACCAGCTCGACGCCCAGGTCGGCAGCGACCCCCTTGTCGGCAAACGGGTCATGGGCAATGAATTGCATGTCAAAGGGCTTCGCCAAGCGGAAGACCTCGGCACCGATGTTGCCGATGCCCAGCGACCCAAGCGTACGCCCGACGAGGCCGACCCCCATATGTTCGGAGCGCTTCTCAAAACCAACAGACCCTTTGCGGGTGAGCGCGTCCTTTGTCAGCAGCTTGCCGGTCAGCGCCAGCATGAAGGTGACGACGGATACGGCGACGGGCCGTCGCACGCCATCGGGCGTGATGACCAAGGCAATACCGGCTGCGGTGCATGCCTCAACGTCGACAGTGTCGTAGCCGACCCCGAAGCGGGCAACGACGGCCAGGCGGCCGCTCCTGGGGACACTCGTGGCATCGAAACGATGGGCGAGGAGGATCAGCGCATCGAAATCCTCAAGTTGGTCGGCGCGAAGCGGACTGTTTGACTCCAGGAACACCATCTCGACAGCTGTCGCATTGCGCAGCGGCTCCAGATCGAAATCTGGGTAGGTCGGCGAGCCGTCCGGCCTGCGGAAATCACCGGAAAGCGCCACCCTGAATTTCACGCTGTCCATCGTCTCCTCCGCTCCTATTGGCACCCGGCCCGGATCTTGGAAACCGCGTCGGCGATCGCGTCGTGCAGGACCCAAACGTCGCCTGAATAACAAATGAAATCGAAGCCCTGTGCGTAGAACTCGTGTCCCTGGGCGACGTTGGGCACCAAGCGTCCAAGCGATTTGTTGTGCTTCTTGGCGGCGGCAACGATTTTGGCCATTGCAGCAGTGAAAGTGGGGTGGGCGAAGTCGCCAGGAATGCCGAGCGAGACGGACAGATCGAAATGTCCGACCCACAGACAATCGACCCCGTCCAGTCCCGCGATGCCGTCAATGTTCTTGACGCCGTCGGCGGTCTCGATCAGGCAGATGAACGTCGAGCGCTTGTTGGCGGCATCGAATTTGTCAGCGACCGAGCCCGGACGGTAACGGTCATGAGCGATCTGCAGCGCCACGCCGCGGGCGCCGGCAGGGTGGTATTTCATGGAGTTGATGATGTGCTGCGCCTGTTCGACGCTGCTCACCATCGGCGCGATCAGGCCTTCGGCGCCCATGTCCATGGCGCGGGCGAGGAAATGGTAGTCCTGCGACGGCACACGCACCATGACCGGCAGATCGGCCGCCTCGAAATAACGGATCGCACTCTTCAGCGTTTCCAAGCTAAATCCCGAATGCTCCATGTCGAAAAAGACGAAATCGCAGCCAGCGGACTTCAGGATGTGACCGATTCCCGGCGTGGCGAACTCGGCGACGAGCGTACCGAGCTTGACCCGCCTGTGAGAAGCTAACGCCCTGAGACTTGGCTCCGACATGCACTTCCTCCCGTTCGCCCCAATGGGCCAATCCGCCTATGTTCGCTTCAATGCGTGGCTTCAAGAACGAGGTCGCAGGTCGTCACCAACTTGGTCACGACGAGCGGCGCGCTCTGCGTATTGAATTCGTCGAAATGAGCGGTGCGGCAGTGGTCCTCGAATGCGGCCTCGCTATCGTAAATCTCATAGAGCAGGACCCGATCCAGTTCGCCGCGCGCCTCCGTCACGTCAAAGCGGCGACAGCCGGCCTCGGTGCGCATCGAGGCGGTCGCATTGGCGTCGACAAGTTCTCGGAATCTGTCCCGGGCACCAGGCCTCAGGCGGAAATCGACCCAGACGACAAATCCGGTCATCACTTGGGCCTCGCAAGTTGCAGATACCGCTTGGCCACATATTCGAGATGGCTGCGCATGGCCGTCTCTGACGCGTCTGGATCGCGCGCGGCGACGGCCTCGAAGATTTCGCGATGAGCCTGGTAAGCCTTGCGGTCTTCACCCTTGGCCAATGTGGTGCGACGCTGTTCGAGCAACCATTCAGCCAAGGCCGCGTGAATAGCTGTAAAGATCCGATTGCGGGTGATTACCGCCAGCACGTAATGGAAGTCTACGTCCGTGCGCTCGAAGCGCGCCAGATCGCCGATCGACTGCCGGTTGAGTTCGAGCGCCTCATTGAGGCTGTCAATGTCTTCCGGGGTAGCATGCACAGCGGCGTTGCGGGCAAGACCGACCTCGAAAAACAAGCGCGCGCTCTGGAAGTCGTGAACGCCTCCCGGCGCCGAAATCATGTGCCGAGCCGGCCCTGAAAGGGCGTCAATCACGAATTGAGGAGTGGGTCGAGTGACGCGGGCACGCTCCCCCGATTTTACCTCGACAAGGCCCATTTTGCTCAGATGCAGCAGCGCCTCACGGATGGAAGGCCGCCCTACCCCGAACTGCCGCATGAGTTCCCGTTCAGATGGGAGACGGTCGGCTTCGGCCAACTCTCCCTCTCGGATCATCCGTTCGAGGTGCGCTGCCACCTCGTCCGAAAGCTTCCGCTGCTTGATCAGAACTCCGATCATGTGGCATACCTGTTATACCAGTCAGGTACGTTATGATCCCATAGCACCCTTGTCAACGATGTCTAAGCATCCGGTAGCCGAGCCGTTTAATCACTCCGCCGATGTCGAGGCGTCCTTTGCACACGCCTTCAACGTCTTCACCAAGGATATCGGTGACTTGAGGAGCGCGAGCACACTCTGCTCGGTGTTCCGATCGGGGACCGTCTTCGAACCCTGGGTCGGGTGGTCAGTTTCAACTGCGGTGTGGACCGCAGTGAGTGCCACCGGGCCGTGTGCTGGCCGAGACCTACCCAACCGCCTGCTTATGAGCCGCAACATGAGCCCTCGATGGCAAAGTAGACCTCGACCTGAGCAAGACCAGCGAATGGAAGTGGGGTTCACAGCCGAGGCGGAAAACGCGAACTCTCGCTGGTGGACCCATTTGGCAATACGCCTGCTCCATCTCGTAATCTTTTTGCGCCGCCGCAATGCCGCAAAGGAAGGTGGTGTCGGGTCAGTTCTCTCTAGGCTCCAGAGCGCTCGTCACGTTGTGCCCATCCTCGTGCGGTGGGCGGCCGCCGCTTGAGGATGCGCATTTGAAACTGGTTTTCTCAAGATCTTTTAGTCCTGAGGGCCTCAGGCGGGGGCGCTTGCCATTTAGTTATCGTCACCTGCAAATGCCGAACCCGCACTCGACGCCAATCTACGCGTTGGCCAGTTTGCGACATCTGGTTTCGGCGATTCCGCTTTCAGTAGCGACGATCATGCTGGACGGCTGATATGAGGCGCGTTCCCGCCTGGCAGCTTAGGGGCAGCAAGCAGGACGTCGGCTTTCTTGCCTCGACCTGGCCTAAGCAGTCATTCAATTCGTGGCCTCAAGCAGCTCATCCACGCTCCTCCTGACGCGGCGCGCCATCCAGCCGATCTCGGGCTGATGTGCGTGGACGGCAGTCGTCCTTTGACCACCGCTTCTGGCGGCGCCGATTGGCGAGCCGCCTCGCCATCATTAGCTATGGAACGGAAAAGAAACCATTCAGCATCAGACTACCGCTTTTCGACGCACCTTTTCGAATATGTCGGAACGAGCGCTTGTCGCGCAGCCCACGATGCCCCCCATTGGTGAACCGGTTCCATGAAGAGTCTGACAATACGCCACCGCATCCTCGTCAGTTTCGCAGCCGTTCTGGTGGTCATGTCCGTGATAGCCCTCATCGCGTACGCCTGGTTTCTTCAGGCGGGGGAGGAGGCGACTGAGGTCGAGAAGGGCATCCTTCCGGACCTTTATCACAGTACCGAGATCATGACGGGCCAGATGGCGGCCCATAGTCTGCTTCAGGAATATGCCCTTCAGGACAACCCGTCAGACAGAAGCACGGTTGAAAACGCGATCACGACCAATCGCAACCAGGTGCAGCGGTCGATGGACGACTATGAGGCAACGATCGTCTCCGATATCGACAAGCAGAATTATGCAGCCGTCAAACAACTCGCCAACCAATTCCGTCTGGCTGAAACTGCTGTGCTGGAAACAAGCCGGGCTGCCTTGTCGAAAGGTGAAACTCCCAATGAAAGCCCAGCTATCAAGAACGAAGTAGAGCCGATCTTTGTAAAATTGCAGTCCGCTCTGCAGGCCATGGTTGAGGATCACAGAGGCGAGGCAAACAGCGCGACGCAGCGGATCAGCTCGATCGTCAGAACGGCCGAAGTCGGTTTGAGCGTTGGCTTGTTGATAGCCCTCGGGCTAGCCCTTCTTTTGGGTTACCAGCTGTTTCGCGCCATTACAGGTCCGCTCACCCGTTTGGTCGACTCGGTTCAATTGATGCGGCAAGGCGACTTCAGCGAACGGCTCGATCTGAGGCGCCGAGACGAATTCAGCGTGCTTGCCGACGGCTTCAACGCAATGGCGGACGATCTCACAACCCTCATTGGTCAGGTTCAAAGGTCCAGCATACAGGTCGGCACGTCGATAACTGAGATCGCCGCCACCTCCAAGCAACAGCAGGCAACTGCGACTGAAATCGCAGCGACCACAACAGAAATCCGAGCGACAGCCAAGGAAATCTCCGCCACATCAAACGAACTGGTCCGCACGATGAACGAGGTCTCCACAGTTGCCGAACAAACCGCTGCCGTGGCTGGCGGGGGGCAAGCGGGGCTGACCCGTATGGAAGAAACCATGCAGCAGGTCATGGAAGCGGCTGGCGCGATCAATTCCAAACTGGCGATCCTGAGCGAGAAAGCCGGCAGCATCAATCAGGTGGTGACGACCATCACCAAAGTGGCCGATCAGACGAACCTGTTGTCGCTCAACGCTTCCATCGAGGCGGAGAAGGCAGGCCAATATGGCCGGGGTTTTGCAGTGGTGGCGACGGAAATCCGAAGGCTCGCGGACCAGACAGCTGTCTCCACCTACGATATCGAGCAAATGGTCAAGGACATCCAGTCGGCAGTCGCGGCCGGGGTGATGGGCATGGACAAGTTTTCCGAGCAGGTCCGTCGGGGTATGCAGGACATCCAGCAGGTCGGCGGGCAACTCTTCGAGATCATTCAGCAGGTTCAGGGGCTGGTGCCACGTTTCGAAGTCGCCAATGAAGGCATGCAAGCACAGGCGACCGGCGCGGGGCAGATCAGCGACACGCTAACCCAGCTAAGCGAGGCAGCTCAGCAAACAGTCGAGTCCCTTCAGCAATCGACGCTCGCGATCGACGAGCTCAATCAAGTCTCAGGCGGCATGCGAAGTAGCATATCGAGGTTCAAGCTACGAGCATAGCGAGCCGGCAGTAGGAGGTGACAATGCTATTCCTCGCCTTCAGCATGGGTCCGGATCGCTACTTGATCGATGTCCACAAAATTGAAGAGGTGCTGCCCTATATCGACGTGAAAGTTCTTCCGGGTGCGCCAACTGGTGTGGTGGGTTTGGTCAGCTATAACGGAATACCCATCCCCCTGATCGATGTCACCCTTCTTGCGCTTGGCCGACCATCGGAGCGCCTGTTGAGCACCCGGATCGTTGTGACGCGCTATCCGGCGGATGATGGCGAGCGACGCCTGCTGGGGCTGATCGCGGAACGGGTGACGGATACGATCGAGCGAGACCCGGCCGATTTCGCGCCGTTCGGACTGGAACCAGGAACCCCGCCCTATCTTGGGCCGGTGGCTTCCGATGGTTCGGAGATCATTCAGTGGGTCAAAGTGGAAGCGCTGCTTTCGGAAGAGATTCGTACCGCTTTGCTCCGCCAGGCGGCAATAGGTGATCAATGACCGGAGCAATAGAAAAGCTCCTGACGGAAACCATTGGACTAGACAGTGCCAGCGTTGGTCCGACAGTGGTTCGTCAGGCGGTCAGAGAACGGATGGAAGCATGCCGGATAACCAACCCTCAGGCCTATAGGGAACACTTGGCCGGTTCCTCGCAGGAGCTGCAGGAGCTGATCAATGCGGTGGTGATCCCAGAGACCTGGTTCTTTCGCGACCGAGAAGCGTTCACGATGCTGGCGCGGCATGCGCGCGCGCACAAGCCTGCTCAGCCGATAAGAATCCTGAGCCTGCCATGTTCAACCGGCGAAGAGGCTTACTCGGTCGCCATGGCCATGTTCGATGCCGGCTTTGAGGCGCGTGAGTTCAAGATCGATGGCGTGGACGTCAGCAGCCGCAATATCGCGACGGCTGAACGCGCCATCTATGGCCGCAATTCGTTTCGCGGCAGCCATCTCGAATTCAAGGATCGCTATTTCGAAGCGACCGAGGGCGGGTTGCGGCCTGTTGCTGGGGTGCTGAAACAGGTTCGGTTCATGGTAGGAAACCTGTTCGGTTCTCACGCGCCTTTCGGGCAAGAGGTCTATGACATCCTGCTTTGCCGCAATTTGCTGATCTATTTCAATCGAGAGCTGCAGGATCGCGCATTGATCTGCCTGAAGGACCTGCTGGCCAAAGACGGACTTCTTCTGGTCGGTCCGGCGGAAGCAGCTCTTCCAAGGGTGCATGGCTTTATTTCCGCTGAATGGCCATTGGCCTTCGCCTTTCTGAAATCGGAGCCCGTCAAGACCACGGCGCCGAAAGTTTCGGCCGCCGTCCCGGTGCGGACGCCAAGCCCTAAGGTCAACAAGAGCGAGCCTCTTCGTCCGTTCCGACCGACAATTGGCAATGAAGGCCGCGGGCAGGCTCCGGCCAAGCCGCTTGCACACGCCTCGGAAAGCCTCATCGCGGTTGAACGGATCGCCAATGCAGGACGCGTAAAGGAGGCACAGGAGGTCGCCCTGGCGCATCTCAAGGAGTTCGGTCCTTCCGCAGAAATCTTCTACCTGCTGGGCCTCGTCCAGGATGCGGATGGTTCTGCACCCGAAGCCGCGCAAAGTTATCGCAAGGCGCTCTATCTCGCGCCAAATCATCGAGAAGCTCTTGTCCATCTGGCCTTGCTGCTTAGCAAGCAAGGCGACCATAACGGCGCCGAGGCGCTGGCCGGCCGGCTGGGTCGGGTCCAGAAAAGGAGCGGCAGTTGATGGCGGCTTCGACAAGGATCGCTCAGCCGGTGGAGCAGATCGAAATCAACGACTGCTGGCGGCAAATAGGCGTACGGGGTGACAAGTCATGTCCGCTACTAGAGCAGCATCTCCACTGCCGGAATTGCCCGACCTACAAGAAGATCGCACGACGCCTCCTCGACCGTGCAGCTCCCTCGGCATCTCGCGACGAATGGCCTGACAACGCTGGTCGTGCAGGGATCGATTCGGCAGACAACGACGCGCTGCAGACGGCCGTTCTCTTCCGTTTGGGGGAGGAATGGCTGGCACTTCCAGTCGGTATTCTTCATGAAGTGGCTGAATCTCGTCGCGTTCATTCACTTCCACATCGCAGGAACAGTGCACTGCTCGGCATTGCGAATGTCCGTGGTGAATTGCTCATTTGCCTTTCCCTGGCCGAATTGCTCGGGATAGACGAGCGCAAGGAAGGGGAACAAGGCACACGAACCAAGGTATTTCGCCGCCTTGTCGTGGTAGGCGAGCGCGACAAGCGGGTTGCTTTTATGGTTGATGAGATCCACGGCTTACATCGGTACCAGGAACGCGACACTCTCGCTGTTCCGGCCATGATTGGCAAGGCACTGTCGGCCGCTACGGTTGCCGTGCTGCCATGGCAAGGACGAGCCGTTGGCTGTCTCGATCCACGACAACTGCTCACGATGCTGGATCGGAGCATCGCATGACAGATGAAGACTTCAGCCAGGTTTCGATGCTCAGCCTCTTCCAGGCCGAACTGGAGACGCAGTCACGGGCTCTAACCTCTGGACTTCTGGCACTCGAACGCGATCCTATCGCCGCCGACGCCCTGGAAGCATGCATGCGTGCCGCGCATTCTCTGAAAGGAGCTGCCCGCATCATCGACCTGATGCCCGCAGTCAAAGTTGCAAATGCGATGGAAGACTGCCTGGTCGCAGCGCAACGCGGGCATCTGAGGGTGCGACGGGAGCATATAGATGCGCTTCTGCAAGGTTCTGACCTTTTGAAATTGATCGCATCGGGATCATCGAGCGAGAGCGCCAACTCAGAAGTCGAAACCTTTCTCGCGAAGTTCGAGGGGTTGTCCCTCCCCCAGGCAAAGCCCGGGCCCCAAGATTCTGCAGCTGATTTCGCAACTCCAGATCACGCCCAGGAGCAACTGGCGACGACCTCTTCAGCGAACCTCCTCGTTGGGGCGGTACCGCAAGCCCACGGCAGCATCGGCTCTGATAGAATGGTTCGGGTGACGGCAGACAGCCTGAACCGATTGCTCGGGCTGGCTGGCGAGTCGCTGATGGAAGCTCGGCGGCTCAGGCCATTCGCTGACGGGCTGCTACGGCTGAAGCGACTTCAATCGGACCTCGCAAGTGCGTTCGACAATCTTCATGCAGTGCTGCCGCCGGTTTCAAACGATGCGGCGGTGGTGGAGGCGCTGGCTGAAGCGCAGCGAAAGCTTCGGTTGAGCCAAGCGTTCCTGGCGCAGCGTTTCGATGAGTTGGATTCAGTGGATCGGAAAGCGACCGATCTTGCCAACAGATTGTATGACGAAACGTTGGCGAGCCGGATGCGGCCTTTTGAGGACGGCGTGCGACACTATGCGAGAATGATCCGCGACCTCGGTCGTACCCTTGGCAAGCGGGTGCGACTGGAGATCGTAGGCGGCTCGACCGGCATCGACCGCGATATCCTCGAGCAGCTCGACGCCCCTTTGGGGCACCTTCTGCGCAACGCTGTAGACCATGGGCTTGAACCGCCTGAGGAGCGCCTCGCGATGGGCAAACCCGAAGAGGGGCTCATCAGGCTCGAAGCGAGGCACAATGCCGGGCTGCTGCAGATAGCCGTGGTGGACGACGGCAGGGGGATAGAGCTCTCGAAGCTGCGCGAGACCGTCGTCGCCCGGCAACTTGCAACCAGGGAAAGTGCTGAAACACTCAGCGAAAGCGAATTGCTCGCATTTCTGTTTCTGCCAGGCTTTTCCATGAAAGCGGGCCTTACCGACGTCTCAGGTCGCGGTGTGGGGCTCGATGCAGTGCAAGCCATGACGAAGGAAGTCCGGGGAGTCGCAAGCGTCTCCTCAGAATTTGGCCACGGAACCCGATTTCAACTGCAATTGCCGCTGACACTGTCGGTCCTGCGCACGCTGCTCGTCGATGTCGATGGAGAGCCCTATGCTTTTCCACTCGCTGCCATTTCCAAGACTTTGAAACTGCAGCGGACGGAGATCAACGTCCTGCAGGGCCGGCCGCATTTTCGATTGAACGATCGACAGATCGGGCTGGTCACCGCTCGCGAGGTGCTCGATCGAGGTGAGCCCGGATCGGAACCGAACGAACTATCCGTCGTCGTCGTGGATGCGGGTCGGGGCGATGCGTACGGCCTGATCGTTGACCGTTTTCTCGGGGAACGCGAGTTAGTGATCAGACCTCTCGATCCACGGTTTGCCAAGATCAAGGACATCAGCGCAGCGGCCCTGATGGAAGACGGTTCGCCTGTTCTGATCTTCGACGTCGACGATCTGATCCGATCGGTGGAAAAGCTTGCATCGTCCAGCGGATTTCGAGCTCTTCGGCGCGCCGCGGGCGGTCCCGAAGCGAGCAGGCGCAAGCGCGTGCTCGTGATTGACGATTCACTGACGGTTCGCGAACTCCAGCGCAAGATGCTCGGCAATTACGGTTATGAGGTCGAAGTGGCGGTAGACGGCATGGACGGGTGGAATGCCGTCCGGTCTGGTCCTTTCGATCTCGTCGTCACCGACATCGACATGCCTCGCATGGATGGCATCGAGCTGGTGAGTTTGATCAGAAAGGACGCTGATCTCAAGAACACACCCATTATGATCGTTTCATACAAGGATCGGGAAGAAGATCGCGCGCGCGGGCTCGACGCAGGTGCGGACTATTATCTGACCAAGAGTAGTTTTCAGGACGAGGCGCTGATCCATGCCGTCGTGGACATGATTGGCGAGGCGGCTGAATGAGATCGAGATTGGAAGCCAGCGAATGAGAATCGGCGTAGTCAACGACATGCCGATGGCGGTTGAACTTCTGCGTCGACTGGTCCTGTCGACCGGCGAACATCAGGTCGCGTGGATCGCGACCAATGGGCGTGAGGCGGTCGAGGTCTGCAGACGTGATCTGCCGGATCTGATACTCATGGATCTAGCGATGCCAGAGATGGACGGCGTGGAAGCGACGCGCAGAATCATGGCGGAAACCCCGTGCTCAATCTTGCTGGTGACCGCCAGTATCGAAGCCAACCTCGCCGGCGTCTACGAAGCAATGGGTCATGGCGCGCTTGACGCAGTCGATATTCCGTCGGTGGGCATCGAAGGCAACGCGTCCTCGCAATCCGCCCGGCTTTTGACGAACAAGATACGAACGATAGGCAAGTTGATCGGTGATGCGCCTACCCAGGCAAAAAGGCGGATGTCACGTGCGGCTGAGCCGTCAACTCGACACGTGATAGCAATCGGCGCCTCTGCGGGCGGGCCGGCTGCCGTTGCCGCAGTCCTGAGCGCGTTTCCCGTTGATTTTCGCGGCGCGATTGTGCTCGTCCAGCATCTCGATGCTCAGTTCGTTCCAGGCCTTGTTGATTGGCTAGGGCAGCATACGCGTCTCCCGATCCGTCCGGCGGGGGAAAGGGACAGTCCTCAAGCGGGCACCGTTCTCGTTGCCAGTTCTGCGGATCATCTGGTTTTCAAGTCAGCTCAGCAACTTGGCTATACGCCCAGCCCCAAGGACAATGTCTATCGGCCGTCGGTAGATGTGTTCTTCGAAAGTGCGGCGCAATGGTGGCCTGGCTCGGTGATTGGTGTTCTGCTCACAGGCATGGGCAGGGATGGTGCGCGCGGGCTGAGACAGCTCCGTGACAAGGGACATCTCACAATCGCGCAGGATAGAGCAACCAGTGCCGTCTATGGCATGCCGAAGGCCGCCGCCGACATCGGCGCGGCTGTTGATATTCTTCCTTTGGGTGCGATCGGCTCACGTATAATCGAAGCCTGCGAGCGCTCCACGTGAAAGGCCCCTTCCGATGACGCAAGAACCAGAGTTGGTCCCGCCACTCGCAGATAACTATTCATCCATGGTTCTGCTCATCGATGATCAGATCATGGTTTGCGAGGCGGTCAGGCGCGCCCTAGCCAACGAGCCCGATATTTCCTTACACTTCTGCACCGACCCGTTGAGAGCGATGACGGTCGCGGATGAGGTAAAGCCAACCGTCATCCTGCAGGATCTCGTCATGCCCGGGGTGGATGGGCTACATCTGGTGCGAGAATACAGGAAGCATGCGTCGACACGCGCGGTTCCAGTCATTGTGCTGTCGAGCAAGGAAGATCCAGCCACCAAGGGCGAAGCCTTCGCTGCGGGCGCGAACGACTATCTCGTCAAACTGCCGGATCGTATCGAGTTGATTGCACGCATTCGATATCACACGCGGGCCTATCTGGATCACGTCCAGCGAGACTCGGCACACCGAGCGCTGAGGGAAAGCCAGCGACAGCTGATCAGTGCAAATCTAGAGCTTGAACGTCTGACGCGGATCGATGGCCTGACGGGTCTCGGTAACAGGCGCTATTTTGACGAATATCTGGCGGCTGAATGGAAACGCGCTTTTCGCGCACAGTCCCCACTGTCGCTGTTGATGATCGATGCCGACAACTTCAAACGATACAACGATACCTATGGCCATATGGCCGGCGACGATGTGCTCAAGCAAATCGCCCGCGTAATCCAGAGCGGTTCCGGCCGTTCCACGGATCTCGCTGCGCGGTACGGAGGCGAAGAGTTCGTCATCGTGCTGGTCGACACTATACTGGAACAATCCAGTGCGATCGCCGAGCGGCTCGTCCAGAGCGTGCGAGAGTTGAACATACCCCACGGCCCGGATCGCGTGACCATCAGCGTCGGCGTCGCAACAGCGGTGCCCACCGAGAACGAGACGCCAAACGATTTCGTCAATGCCGCCGATTTGGCTCTGTTTCGTGCCAAATCGGAAGGACGAAATCGTGTTGCGCTTCATATGTCCCGCAGCTAGAGAAGCTCACATCTCAGTCAACGAAGCGCGCCCTGTTCGATTTGAGGACGACCTCGGCGAAGTCGGGCATCTCGAGACCTTGCCGCACCAGGCCATCAAGAGTTTTCTCAGCCGCCCTGATGGCGGAGAGCCGGGCCAGCACCGTCTCAGCCTCCAGGCGAGGCACCACGGCGAGACCGTCGCGGTCGCCGACCAGTATGTCTCCCGGCGAGATAGTCACTCCTCCCACCACCACCGGGAATCCGACCGTGCCTGGACCATTGCGCGCAGGCGAGTTCGCAATGATCCCGGCACAGTAAACCGGCAACCCGACCGCCTCGATCCCGACAACGTCGCGCACGAGGCCGTCAGTGATGAAGCCGGCGACCCCCTTGTTGCGCGCCATGCCGAGCACGAGATCGCCAGTTACCGCCGTACCGGCAAAGCTGTCGGTGGCCGCGACGATGACATCGCCACTTGCTGCGGCATCCAGTGCTCCAAAAAGGGCGAGGTTGTCGGCGGGACCGCAGTGACAGGTCACGGCGACGCCGACCATCGTCGCAGTAGCTGGCGACAGTGGCTTGATCGCATAATGTAAGGCGCCGCGTCCCCCCATCGCGTCTACGACCTGGCTAACCGGCACGCCCGCAAAAGCACTGATGATTTCTGCTGCGGGCCGTTCGAAACGGCGCTTGATGGTGAGCAGTGGTGGGTCTTCAATCATGTAGCGGCCCCATTCCCTGAACGAACGAAATACAGTCCGGCCCGAGGTCGCGCAGGCTCCGCGCGCCCATCAGTCCCATGACGCGGTCGATTTCCTTGCGGTAGAGTTCGAGCACGTGGCGTACCCCCTCCTCGCCGGCGACCGCGAGCCCCCACAACTGCGGCCGCCCGATCAGACAGCACGAGGCACCGAGCGCCAGGGCCTTGACGACGTCAGAGCCTCGCCTGATGCCGCCGTCGATAAGCACTGGTACGCGGCCGGCGACAGCCGCGACAACTGCCGTCAACGCGTCCAGGGATGCGGCGGCGCCGTCAAGCTGACGTCCCCCATGATTGGATACGATGATGCCGTCGATTCCTCGGGCTACAGCCTCGGCGGCTTCGCTGGGATGCAGGACGCCTTTCAGCAACAACGGTCCGGACCAGACAGTGCGCAGCCAGTCGACATCGGCCCAGGAGAGTCCGGGATCGAGCATTGCGGCCATCCGGCCCGCCAATGCACCGACCGTCGCCGTATCCCCGGGGCGCGCGTAGTTGCCGAAGGTCAGTTTCGGGAGTCGGGTGCGCATACGAAGAAGCCACGCCGCCTTGGTGGCGGTCGCGAGGGTTCCGGCCACACCGAAGCGCGGCGGGATGGCAAAACCGTTGCGGATGTCGCGTTCACGGTTGCCAAGCATCTGGTTGTCGATGGTGAGCACCAGCGCGTCGTAGCTTGAGGCACGCGCCCGATGCACCATTTCTCGGGTGAAGCCACGATCGGTGTAGACGAACACCTGCATCCACCGTGGGCTACTTCCGGTGGCTGCTATGTCCTCCAGCGTGCAGACGGATCCGTGGCTGGCGCAGTAGAATGTCCCTGCGGCCGCTGCGGCTCGGGCGGCTGCGCGCTCGCCGTCGGGCCAGAACAGCCCAGCCAGGCCGGTTGGCGCGATGCCCAGCGGGATGGCAAGTTTCGCGCCGAAGAGGTCAAGGGAAAGGTCTCGCGTCGTTGCACCGTTGAGTGGTCGCGGCAGAATGGCAACCTCGTTAAAAGCTTGCTCGTTCCGGCGCAGCGTTCGCTCATCCTCGGCACCGCCATCGGCGAAGTCGAACACCGGGCGTGGCAAAGTCCGCCGCGCGGCGGCGCGGACCGTGGCCACGCTGTACAGGCACTTCAACGCCGCCATCGAAGCAGACGATGCCGCACCGCCGGCACCGCGGTCATCGCCTGTGTTTGAGGCGGACGAGGAGCTACTCACGGTTGCTTTCCGCCGATGCGACCATGATGCGTCGGTCCACCACCTCCCGGAACACGCACGCAGGAGAGTGTTCCCTCAAAGGAGGGATCGCTGCCGGTCGCCAGCACGCCGGCATTTGTCACCCAAAGCATCTCGCCCGAGAAGACGCAGTTGGTCGTTGCCTTGCCGCAGACGAAGAAACCTTCCTCTGTGCCGTTGGGCTTCAGAACGTGAATGCCGTTGGCGGCAATATCCGTGACATAAAGGCGGCCATCGGCTCCGACCTACAGCCCGTCCGGGATCGGATTGGGCCCAGGCAAGCGGCCCAGGTCTTCGACGGAACCATCCGGACGCTGCCGCTTGACGCGCCCCGTATAGGACTCCCCCCAAATGATCGAGCCGTCGGCTTCGATCGCCACACCATTGGGGAAGGTCGGCTTGTCGAAGCCGAGAGCAAGGTACGCACTGCCGTCGGGGTTGACGGCAAAGATGTAGCTTGGGTCCGGATTCCCCGGGTTGTATGTGCCGGGATCGCTGAAGATGAGCCGGCCGTCAGCAGCAAATACAAGATCGTTTGGCCCATTGAGCCGAATGCCCGCGACTTCGCTCAGCAGGATTTCCGGCTTTCCGCCTTCGGCAACCCGCTGGATCGATGGCGTCGTCATGTCCGCGGCCCGCCAAGGTCCGGTCGTGCCGCCGTTCTGGCAGACATAGAGCAGGTCATCCGATCCGAGAACGCAGGCGTTGGGCGCTCCGGCAACATACGCGAACTGGCGAGCACTTCCGTCGCGATCTATGGCCGTCAGCTGGCTGCGATAGCTTTCGACGATGACAATTCGGCCATCGGGCAGCACCGTCGGGCCCTCGGGCCAGCCAAGGCCGGTCGCGACAACCTCGACGGCCAGCTTTTCAACCTCGTTCATCGTGCGACCCCCAGAACGGCAGCCTATCAAGATTTGTCGGGTATAATCCAGCCTGGCGGTCTCCGGACCCGGCGACTCGAAAGATAGCTAGGCTGACGTGCGCGTTGCTGGGCCCCCCCCTAGGCCGGCCCCCCACCCCGACGCCGGTGAACCCCGACGGGCGGAGGCCTATGGCTACAGCGCGAGCCGATCGGTGTCTACATAGCTCGGTAGCACTGGCTTGCTCCTCCAGGTTGCGTGGCAGGATTAGGTGCTGCTGAGGCCAGCGTGCAAGGACCAAGTGCAGGTGGAGAAGGTTGAATCTCAGTTCCTCTCCCTCTAACACTCACAAAGTCCAACAGTTCTCTGCTCCGCTGCCAGGCGCTCTTGAGCCGAGCGTTTGCAGGGCGTGCGTGTGGCCAAAAGCTGGGGAGCGCCGCAGCGCCCAGGCGTGCAAATTGCTCTCTGAACGCCGATCCTTCTCCGAAGCTGGGGAGTAGCCCCAAAATCCAACAGCAATATCATGCCTCAACGGCGGTTTTGCCACTACCAGTTTGCGGTTCGCTCGCCTGTCAAAAGGGACAGTCTTTCGGGTCACGATCCGGAGTGGGTTTGCCAAGGCTCCCGGAATCGAGGTGGCCCACTTTTGCGTCGGGGCTCCGCCACTCTTCAGATCAACAGCAACCAGCACCAATACGCACCAATCACCATTTGCACAACGAACGCGGTGAACCTGAGACTGACCGCGAGTTGGCTGGTTGAGACGAGGTGGATCACCGACTGCACTATACGTGCGCCTAACATCGTGGAGGCCAAGGGATCCGTGACATCTGTCTTTGAAATGATGATCGCGACTCCGAGCAGACCTCCGAAGATTGGAAGCCCTTCAATGCAGTTGGCGTGGGCACGGGCTAACCTCCGCATAAACGGGGAGAGGGCTCCGTTATCTGGCGTAAAGCCGTTTGCCGGGACTTGCCCAGAGATCACCAGGTAGCTCCGGATAACTTACATTACGATCAGCAGGGCCAGCGCCCACGAGATGAAGCCAGTCAATGCGTAAGCACTCGCCGACATGTGCCCTCCCCGTTGCTAGCACTCTAGGTCGTTGTAGCCGATCAACTAGTCTAATGCTATTCGACGAGGAGGGGCGGCCTGTAGTGGGGCCGAAACGGAATAGCAGCTTTTGGACGTTGTGCCCGGAATAGCTGCCGTTCAGCCAATCAGCAGTGATTGACCGCTTTCGCCCTTTAGCGACCCTTCCGCGCCAGATCAGTCGATGCTTGAAGCTGCCATTCGCAGAGTGAAAGCGGCGTCGAGCATGGTCAGAAAGGCGCGCACGGCGGGGTTGGCGCGTCGGCTTGCCGGCCAGAGCACGGTGACATTGTTTCGCTCGACCGCGAACGTGGACAGCACTGGGACCAGTTCGCCGCACTTCACATAGGGAGCCGCCATGAAGGAGGCGCCTATGCCTATCCCACCGCCGGCTGCCAGCATGATGAGCACGGCATCGCTGGCATCGGCGACCACACCGGAATTGGGCACGATCTCGATTTCACGGTCGCCAATCCGGAAGGGCCAGCGAAAGGCCTGGCCTGTGCTCTGATATCGAAGGTTGACGGTGTCGTGCCCTTCCAGGTGATCGGGATGGGTCGGTGTGCCGCGTTCCTCGAGATAGGCTGGCGAGGCGAAGCAGCAAAGCCGATGGGGTGCGAGCTTGCGTGATAGTAGCCGGGTGTCAGCCAGATCACCGATGCGTATGGCGACATCGATCCCTTCCTCGATCATGTCCACCATCTGGTCACCCAGCCTGAGATCGACGATCAGGTTCGGATGGAGCCGACGGAAAGCCGGTAAAGCCGGAGCGATCAGATGCAGTCCGATCGGCAGCGACGCGGCCACGCGCAACGTGCCCGATGGTTCGGAGCGCGCGGTCATTGCCGCCTGCTCTATTTCCTCCGCCTCGCGTAGCAAACGCAGCGCGCGCTCATGCAGGTCGCGCCCTTCGGGCGTGAAGGTGAGCGAGCGCGTTGTACGGGTAAACAGCGACACTCCTAAATGCCGCTCGAGCCGCTGGACGCTCTTGCTGACCGCCGACGGGGAAATCGACTGCGCGCGCGCCGCTGCCGTGTAGCTGCCCAGCGATCCCGCACGCGCGAAGGCGATGATGCCAGTGAGCCGATCCAAAGTGATATGTTCCGCCATGGCATTACTTAACCGCCATCGGCACCGATTATCAACCGGCGGTCATGCCGCTAGATTCGCTCCAATGACATGGATGATTGGAGATTTCACCAATGAGCGATAAGATGAAGGCAGTCCGTCTGCACGCATTCGGTGGTCCCGAGATGCTGGTGTACGAAGACGCGCCTAGGCCGGGTGTGAAGCCCGGCGAGGTGCTTGTCCGTGTCCAGGCGGCCGGGCTTAATCCGCCCGACTGGTATCTGCGGGATGGCTATCGCGCACTGCCGCCAGAATGGCGACCCAACGCGTCCTTCCCACTGATTCTCGGCACGGACGTGTCGGGCGTCATTGAAGCGGTTGGCGCTGACGTCGCTGAGTTCAGCATCGGGGACGAGGTCTACGCAATGGTTCGCTTCCCCGATAACTTGATGACGGGTAGCAATGCCTACGCGCATTATGTCAGTGTGCCGGCATCGCATGTTGCGTTGAAACCAGCCGGCATCGACCATATTCATGCGGCTGGTGCGCCGATGTCGCTTCTGACGGCATGGCAGTTCTTGATCGAACTTGGCCACGACGAGCCGAATCCGTTCCAGCCCTTACCGCATGAGCCGGTGCCCCTCGACGGCAAGACGGTGCTCATCAATGGTGCCGGAGGCGGTGTCGGGCATCTGGCCGTCCAGTTGGCGAAATGGCGGGGCGCTCGCGTCATCGCCGTGGCATCGGCGAAGAACGAGGCGCTGATGCGCGGTCTCGGCGTGGATCAGTTCATCGACTACAAGACGACCGGGGCGGAAGATGTCGTCCGAGACGTCGACCTTGTCCTCGACGCGGTGGGCGGCGCGGACATGGAGCGCTTCTTCCAGGTTCTGAAGCCGGGCGGCGCGCTGTTCCTGGTCAACCCGCTGGGCTTCGCTGGTCACGAAGAGACAGAGAGGCTGGGGATCACGGTCTCATCCGCACAGGTCCGATCCAATGGCGCGCAGTTGGCAAAAGCCGCCCGCCTGCTCGACGACGGCCTTGTGCGTATCGTCATCGACAGCACATTCCCTCTGGCCGAGGCGTCGCGCGCACATGAGCGCGCCGCCGACGGCAGTATTCAAGGCAAGATCGTGCTGGCCGTCTGAATTGTTGCTTTCAGTCGCCCGACCATCGGGAGTGCAGACGGTCGGGCGGGATTACGCCGTTCAGCCGACGAAGACCACCGACCGACGTCCGGCTAAATCGTGCTCGACTACAAGTGCCGCGATGGCTGCCGCGATCTTCGCGCCGCCTTGCACTGACGGTTCGATAGGATTGGCGAAGTCCGCGTCCTCATTCGATACCAAGCGCAGGTCGACGAGCGGCAAACCGCGCGAGAACGCCGCCCGGGTGATGACGTCGTTGAGGACCGTCAGGGCAGTTGCGGCAAGTCTACGACGCTGTGGGTCGGGAAAGCGCGCCTCGTAGATCGTGCAGACAGCGGTGGGTAGGTTTTGGCCCAGCGCCCCCTCGAGCATCGTACAGTAGTCGTGCTCGAATTCTTCCCGGATATCGCTGATCCTGTCCAGAACCTCGGCCACCGAACAGGCCCCCTGCTCCAGAATCCCTGCATGACGAAGAGCATCATTGCCACCGACGCTGACGACAAGATGGCTAGCATCCTGGGGGAGCCGTTCAAGCTGCCGCTCGACGCCGCTTGTGACGGCTCCGTCGACGGCGTTTAGCGTTGCACGCCACCCCTCCGGCAAGCGCTCCCGCAGCTGCCGCACTACGTCGGGCCCGTGCGCGACATAGGCAGCGTTGTCAAAGATCGAATCCCCGAGAAGGACGACGTGTGGCATCGGATGCTCCGTTGAGGCCTCTGCAATGCTGCATCAGCAGAGGAGGTAAGGTGGTGGGTTGTGACCGCGGCAGCGAGCACGGTCAGGAGATCACGGCGAGTCAGGCCACCTGCAGAACGGAACGGCATCTCAGCCGTCCAGGAACGCCAGAAGCGCGGCATTCACCGCGCTGGCCTCTTCGCGCTGTACCCAATGCGTTGCCTTCTCGAACGTCTGCAGGCCCTGATCGTTGCAAAAGGCCAGACTGCGCTCGGCCAGGCCATATTCCAGAGCTTGGTCCTGCATCCCCCACAGTACAAGGGTCGGTGTCCTGATCCGCTGCTTCAGGCTTGGGCGGAAGCGCAGCGCCCGATACCAGTTGAGCATGCCGGTCAGCGCCCCCGGCCGTTCCCAGGCCTGCCGATACTCTGCGATTTCCTCCGCCGTGAAGGCATCTGTTCGGCTGGATTTGATGAGCGCCCGTGCCAGCAGAGCCGAGTGCCCTGCTCCCAGAACAGCCTCCGGCAGCAAGGGGAACTGGAAGAAGGCCGCATAGCTGCTCCGCAGGAACTGGGTCGGAGATCGCAAGGAATGGGCAAGCAGCACCTCGGGATGGGGCGCGTTCAGGATGACGAGCCTTTCCAGACGGTGCGGCAGCTTTGCGCCTGCCGCCCAGGCGACGATACCGCCCCAGTCATGACCGACGAGGTGAAACCTTCCGATGCCGAGCGCGTCGGCGATGGCAACGACATCGCCGACGAGCTTGGGGAGCGTGTATTCACGGATGGCTTTCGGCTTGTCACTGGTGTTGTAGCCCCTCTGGTCGGGGACGATGACCCGGAATCCGGCGGAAGCGAGCGCATCGATCTGCCGTCTCCAGCCGATCCAGAAGTCGCCGGGAGCAGTCTGTCCCGGTCCAGCCGCTAGGCTGGCAGCAGCGGAGGCGTCGATCAGAGTTAATATCTCGCGGAGTTGACGAGGAGTTCTGATAAGCAAGTTTCAATTTCGCGCTTTTTCCCGCAAATTCGAGAGCGTGAGGAATTGAAACCATTCGTTGATGAATCAGGCGTTTTCGCCGGCCTGTCACGCCGGAGGTCGCGGGTTCGAGCCCCGTCACTCGCGCCATTTCTCCTCAGGAGAAATGTGACATAATCGTCTAAAATCATGGTCTTGCATGTGGAAATTCAGATCCGGTCGGATCTGAATTCGGTCTCTCCCGCAACGACGTCACCCCTCGGCCAGCAGCGCCTCGACCTCATGCAGCGTCGGCATGGATGGCGCAGTACCCGGCCTTGTCACCGAAATGCCGGCGACGGCGCAGGCGAAGCGGACGGCTTGCAGCGGCTCCACGCCTTTGGCGAGTGCGGCGGCCAGGCCGCCATTGAAGGCATCGCCCGCGCCGGTGGTTTCGACCACCGGACCGGCACTGACCACGGGAACATGGTCGGACCGAGCGGCCGTGTGCAGCAGCGCGCCTTTTTCGCCGAGCGTGATGATGACCGAGCCGACGCCCTTTTTGAGCAGGCTGTCGGCGGCGCGGCGAGCCTCGTCGATCGAAGAAACCTTGATGCCGGTCAGCTCTTCGGCCTCGGTCTCGTTGGGGGTGACATAGTCGCAAAGCGTATAGATGCGGTCCGGCAGCTTGGCCGACGGCGCCGGATTGAGGATGGTGGTCACCCCTGCACCGCGCGCGATTTCGAGTGCGCGCAGTGCCGCGTCGATCGGCTGTTCGAGCTGGATGACGAAGACGCCGGCTCCACGGATCAGGCCGGCATTGGCCTCGATGTCTTCAGGCGAGATCAGCATCGCTGCACCCGGGCTGACGATAATGGCGTTGTTGCCGGTTGTCTCCTCGATGAAGATATAGGCCGCGCCGGTATAGCTTTGCGGCGTGTCGATGACGGCGGATTTGACGCTCGCCTCTGCCCAGGTCGCCTTGGCCATGTCGGCGAAAGCATCGACGCCAAGCCGGGTCAGGAAGGTGACGTCCGCGCCGAGCTTGCCTGCCGCCACCGCCTGGTTCGAGCCCTTGCCGCCAGGTCCCAGCTTGAAGGAATTACCAAGAATGGTTTCACCCATGCGCGGCTGTCGATCGGCCCGGTAAGCGGTGTCGGCGACGAAAACGCCCAGAATGACGACAGGTTTGCCCGACGCCATGGCCCTACTCGGCGTCCGGCGGCACGACGCCCTTGCGAAAGGCGAAGCAGCCATAGAAGCGGCGCTCGCCGGTCTGGATGACGCAATAGGCTTTCTTGGCGCGCTCGTAGAAGGCGTAGCGCTCGACCGAGATCATCGGCCAGGCCTTGCCCTCGGCCTTGTCGATCTCCTTTTGCACCTCTTTTTGCACCGGCGGGATCTCGTCCGGCTTGCCGACGATCTCCATGCGCGCGGCCGCATCGTCGACGAAAGTGTCCAGCGGATAGAGCGACAGCACCGCCTTGACCACATCGGCCGCCGAGGCGTCGATGTGCAGCAGCTTGCCGAGCACGGTCTGCTTTGCCACCGAATCGGCGGGGAAATTGGTGTCGGCGATGATCAGATCGTCGCCGTGTCCCATTGCCCTGAGCGCCTGGAGCACATCGGCATTGAGCAATGGGTTGATCCCTTTGAGCATGGCAGTCCTCGTCAAACAGGTTTGGTCAAAGTCGATTGGAAATCAGAGCCGGTTGCCGGTCTCGGCGTCGAAGAGATGGACCTGGTCGAGGCGCGGCTTGAGATTGAGCGTGTCGCCGGGCTTGAAGTCGTGGCGCTCGCGAAACAGCGCCACCATCTCGCCGCTGTCGCCGAAGCGCACGAAGACCAGCGTTTCGGAACCCGTGGGTTCGACCACCGAGATCTTTGCCGGCACGCCGTCGGGATGGATTTCGAGATGCTCGGGCCGCACGCCATAGACCACGGCCTGGCCCTCCTTGGCGGCGCTGCCGGCCGCAATCGGGAACAGCGTGCCTGCTATCTCGACCTTGTCGCCCTTGCGCACCACGCCTTTGAGCAGGTTCATCGACGGCGAGCCGATGAAGCCGGCGACAAACAGATTGGCCGGCCGGTCGAACAATTCCAATGGCGCGCCGACCTGCTCGATACGGCCATCGCGCATGACGACGATCTTGTCGGCCATGGTCATGGCCTCGATCTGGTCGTGGGTGACGTAGATGGTGGTGGTCTTCAGCCGCTGGTGCAGTTCCTTGATCTCGGTGCGCATTTGCACGCGCAGCTTGGCGTCGAGATTGGAGAGCGGCTCGTCGAACAGGAAGACTTGCGGATTGCGCACGATGGCGCGGCCCATGGCGACGCGCTGGCGCTGGCCGCCGGATAGCTGGCGCGGATAACGTTTCAGGTACGGATTGAGGTCGAGAATGTCGGCGGCGCGCTTGACCCGCTCGGCGACCACGGCTGGATCGGTCTTGCGCAGCTTCAGCGCAAACGCCATGTTCTGCTCCACCGTCTTGTGCGGATAGAGCGCGTAGTTCTGGAACACCATGGCGATGTCGCGCTTGGCCGGCGGCAGATTGTTGACGATGCGCTCGCCAATGGCGATCGTGCCGCCGGAGACGGTCTCCAGCCCGGCCACCATCCTGAGCAGCGTGGACTTGCCGCAGCCCGACGGGCCGACCAGCACCACGAACTGGCCATCGGCGATGTCGACGCTGACCTCGTGCANCACCATCCTGAGCAGCGTGGACTTGCCGCAGCCCGACGGGCCGACCAGCACCACGAACTGGCCATCGGCGATGTCGACGCTGACCTCGTGCAGGACCTTGACGGTTCCGAACGCCTTGGCCACATTGCTGATCGCGACTTGAGCCATCGTCCCCCCTTTTCTCGCGGTGAAGCTAGCCATTGCCAACGGCAAGGGCAAGTCGGTATGTTATCGATAAAAAGCCATTCGTGTTGACAAGGTAATCGATTACGCAAATATTGGCTGTTGCCAATCCGGCAGTCGGATTTTTATCCGAAAATCGGAGCTCCAGGCGACGCAGGGTGGGGTCCCACGTCCCCGTATGATAAAGGAGAACCGCCGACGTTTCGGCGTCGGAGGGATTGGCATTTTAATTCACGACTGTTGTTCTGGGAGGAATAGATGAGAGTCGGTCTGTACGAAAAACTCGTCCGCGCGGGTGCCACCCGGCGTGACATACTCAAAGGCGCGGCCTCGATGGCCGCGATCGCCGCCGCATCGGGCGCTGGGCTCGGCGCTTTCACCCGCCCGGCTGAAGCCGCCAGCGAGCTACGCTCCAAAATTCTGCAGATCCCCGGCGTCGGCAAGGGTCAGCCGACGGATGCCGATTTCCAGAAGGTCGGCGAACTCTGCCTGGAAGCCACCAAGGCCAACGTCAAGGAAGGCGAATTCGCCGGCGTCGAGCTCACCTTCATGGGCCTCAACAACCAGAACCTGCACAATGTGCTGTTCCGCGGCTTCCTGAAGCCGTGGGAGGCCTATACCGGCGCCAAGATCAGCTGGATCGACCTGGCGCAGGCCGACTACAATGCCCGCCTGCAGCAGTCGATCGCCACCGGCACCGTCGACTTCGACATCATCGAGATGGGCGCGCCCTTCGAAGGCGATGTCTGCGGCAAGGGCCTGACGTCCGAGATGCCCGACTGGGTCAAAGAGCAGATCGACATGAAGGATGTCGTGGCCTATCTGCAGCCGCCGGTCGGCACCTGGGACGGCAAGCAGTACCGGATCACCGTCGATGGCGATGCGCACAACTTCAATTACCGCACCGACGTTTTTGCCGATGCCGACCTCGCCAAGGCGTGGAAGGACGGCGGCGCGGCCACCGAATGGGGTGTGCCGAAGACCTGGCAGGAAGTCCAGGCCGTCACAAAATTCCTCAAGGGCAAGAAGTTCAAGGACCAGGACGTCTTCGGCTATCTCGATGCGCCCAAGGCCTGGGGCGGTTTCGGCTTCTACTTCCTCGGCAGCCGCGCCACCGCCTATGCCAAGCATCCCGACGACAAGGCCTGGCTGTTCGATGCCGACACGATGAAGCCGCGCATCAACAACCCAGCCTGGGTGCGAGCCATCCAGGACGTCATCGACGCGCTGCCTTCGGAGCCCGCCGACCAGATCAACGCCGACCCGAACACGACAGCCTTCCAGCAGTTCCTGGCCGGCACCGGTTCGATGGTCACCTGGTGGGGCGACGTCGGCTCCAACGTCAAGACCAATGATAGCTCGGTCATCGGCGACGTCACCGGCTTCTCGATCCTGCCGGGGTCCGACGACGTCTACAATGCCAAGACCGGCGCTTGGGACAAACTCGCCAGCGGCCCGAACTATGCGCCGAACTGCGCCTATCTCGGCTGGGGCGTCTACGTCATGGCCCGCGTCGATACGGACGAAAAGAAGAAAAAAGCGGCATGGTCGGCCGCCGCTCATCTCGGCGGCAAGGACCTGTCAATCTGGACGGCGATGTATCCGTCCGGCTTCCAGCCCTACCGCAACTCGCATTTCGACATTCCCGAATGGGTGGCGGCAGGCTACGACGAGGCGTTCATCACCTCGTATCTGAAGTCGGAAGCCGACAGCTACAACCATCCGAACGCGGCGATCGAGCCGCGCATCCCCGGCATCTTCCAGTATTATTCGGCTGCCGAGGACATTCTGGCCAACACATTCGCCGGCAAGATGAAGGCGCAGGAAGGCGCCGACGCCATTGCCGCGGCCTGGGAGAAGCTGACCGACCAGATCGGCCGCGAAAACCAGATCAAGCTCTACAAGGCCTCGCTCGGCGTGTAGGCTGATCCTATCGTGACAACAGGTCCGGCGGTGCAAGCCGCCGGACCTGACCGGCTCGGGCCGGTCGCAGGCTTGATTTTTTAAACGGACGGGGACGCGTGGCTGACCAGACCACCAATGCATGGCCGGCCAACGCCGGCCCAGCCGATCTGATCTCGCCGGCCCGCAAGCGGGCGGGTTTTGCCCTGATGGCGGCCGCCACGCTTGGCCTGCTGGCGGTGATCGCGTTTGAGATCCTCTACAAGAACGAGATCACCACGCTCGGCTTCGAGACCTGGCGTCCGATCGTCTATGCCTATGTTCTGTGGGGCGTGGCGCTCGGTATCGGCCAGGTGCTGACGCGCGGCGAGGACGGCCAGCGCGCGCTGTTCCTGCTGCCGGCGCTGCTGTTCACCATCGCCATGGTGATCTTCCCGACGCTGTTCGGCTTCTACATCGCGCTGACCGACTGGAACCTGTCATCCTTTTCCGGCCGCAAGTTCAACGGGCTCGACAATTTCTGGCAGATGCTGGCCGATCCCTACTACCGCAATGCGCTGTTCAACATGGTGCTCTATGTGCTCGCCGTGATGGTCGAATATGTCATCGCCTTCGGCCTGGCGCTGCTGCTCAACGCGCAAATCCGGGCGCGCAAATTTTTCCGCGTCGTCTTCCTGATGCCGCTGATGCTGTCGCCGGTCGCGGTGTCGTGGATGATCGGCAAATCGCTGATGGAGTACCGTTTCGGGCCGGCGGCGACGCTGGCGCGCCATCTCGGCTGGGAGAACCCCGCCTTCTTCTCCAACCCGATCACCGCCCGTATCTCGATCATGGTGCTCGATGCCTGGACCTTCATCCCGTTCATGATGATCATGCTGCTGGCCGGCTTGCAGGCGATGTCGCGCGACGTGCTGGAAGCGGCGCGCGTCGATGGCGCCACGCCCTGGCAGACTTTCTGGCAGGTCACCTTCCCGCTGATGCTGCCGGTGTCGGTGACGGCGGTGATCCTGCGCATCATCTTCAAGCTGAAGCTCGCCGACATCATCATCACCGTGACCTCCGGCGGGCCTGGCGGCGCCACCGATTCGGTGTCGAGCTTCATCTACCGCGAATACCGGGACCGCTCGAATGTCGGCTACGGCACCATGCTGGCGATGGCCTATCTCGTCATCATCGTCGTGTTCGTGACCTGGCTGTTGAAATTCGCCAATCGCTTCGTGCGCAACGTGAACTGACGAGGCACAATGAGCGTCCAGACCACCGACTATGCTGCCTCGGAAATCCGCTCGCCGCTGGGTTTTCTGGCCAATCGCATCTTCATCTATGGCGCGCTGGCGTTCTGGGCCTTCATCTGCCTGTTCCCGATCTACTGGACGATCACCACCTCGTTCAAGACCGCGGTCGACGTCACGCAAGGACACCTCATCCCGTTCGTCGACTTCCAACCGGACTGGAAGGGCTGGCGCTCGCTCGGCCTGTCGCCGGATTCGATCTTCCAGACCTCGACGGTGCGCGAGGAGTTTTTCAAACGCTTCATGAATTCGGTCATCACCTCGGTCGGCGCATCGAGCCTCGCCATCGTCATTGGCAGCCTCGCCGCCTATGGGCTGACCCGGTATCGCTATCAGTTCGCCTGGTTCAAGAACGAGGACATCTCCTTCTTCTTCCTGTCGCAGCTGATCCTGCCGCCGGTGGTGCTCGCCCTGCCCTTCCTGGTGCTTTACCGGGAAGTCGGCCTGCTCGACACACGCATCGGCCTGATCCTGCTCTACACGCTGATGGTGCTGCCGATCGTCATCTGGATCATGCGCGACCAGTTCAACTCGATCCCGGTCGAGCTCGAGGAGGCAGCGCTGGTCGACGGCCTCTCGATCTGGGGCGCTTTTTTCCGTATCGTCATGCCGATTGCGCTGCCGGGCATGGTCGCCGCCTTCATCCTGGCGATGGTGCTGTGCTGGAACGAGTACTTTTTTGCAGCACTCCTGACGTCGACCGACGCCAAGACCATCCCGGTGATGGTGGCGAGCCAGACCGGCTCGCAAGGCATCAACTGGTGGTCGATGGCGGCGCTAGCCACCGCCGCGATCGCACCGCTGGCGGTCATCGGGATTGCGCTTGAACGCTATCTGATCATGGGCATGACGGCGGGGGCGGTGAAGTAGGCGAGAGGCGGCGTGCCCCTCTACTGTTGACCTCGGCGGGACAGCACCCCCTCTGGCCTGCCGGCCATCCCCCGCAAGGAGGGAGATCGGCAGCTTTGGCTGCATCGCTTTTCTTGCGACGTAGGTGATTGGCGAAAGCGGAAATGACGTCTGATCTCCCCCCTTGCGGGGGAGATGTCCGGCAGGACAGAGGGGGGTGTGAAGGATAGCTACAGAGCGACTTTGTCTGCTAGCCGCCCAATATCGCCCTCAGGTGATCCATGATCATCGCCACACCCTTTCGCCCCAGCTCCGCCGAGGCCTCCGGCGCACTCGCCGTATACCACGCGGTATTCTCGCCAAAACGCCCGGCATCGACCGCTTCCGGACACAGTGCCAGCATCAATGATGTCTCGCCAACACCGGCGTGATCGAACGGATACTTCCCGTTCATGGCAGCCGACATCAGCGGGTGCACCTGCACCCAGTTGAAGAAATTCTCGCCGGCGGCGTGCCCGGCATAATAATCGGCCATCTCGTCTGAGCCCCACCAGCCCTCGCCGCGCTGCTTCTCGAGGAAGCGGAAGATCGCCTGGCGGCCGGCGGCCTTGAAGGCGAGATCGGTCGGCATGCCGGCGGCAAAGTTCTCGGTCTGGTGGTGGATGACGGCGTTGATGTTACGAAAGCCGATGCGCAGCAGGCTGTAGAACAATTCTTCGGCGAACGGCGCCAGCTGGTTGCCGCCGACCTGCACTGAGCCGTTGCCTTCGGGTGCTGCCACCACATAGCTCGCCGCACCGTAGTAGAAAGCCGGCAGGATGACGATGTCGGCCTCCCTCTCGTAGAGCTCCAGCGTCTTGATGACGGCCAGCGTGTCCATGCCGACGGCCATGTGCTCGCCGTGATATTCGAGCACGCCGAGCGGGAGAGCGACCGGCCAATTCTCGGCGATCGCCTTGCGGATCTGGTGCGGCAGCATCAGTTCGTAGCGCATGATCTATTCCATGTTGGTGTGGCGGGCGCGCATGGCCTCGGACGACTGGCCGGTCAGCGCCTTGAGCTTCAGCACCATGACCTCGAACAGCAGGAACAGCGCCCCTTCGAAGACCGAGCCCATCGGCAGCAGCGATGTCTTTTGCGGCCCTTGGTCACGCGCCATGGTCTGCGCCGGGATCAGCAAGGTGAAGTCGGCAAGCGCGACCGCACTGCTGCCTGCCTCGGCGGTGAGCAAAAGCACGGTGGCGCCGGCCTTGCGGGCGACTTGCATCAAGGTGAGCACCGTCGTCGTCTCGCCCGGGCCGGAACTGACCAGGAAGACATCGGCTGCGCCAAGCGGTGGCGTGTTCATGTCGCCGACCACCGACACCTCAAGCCCGAGGTGATAGAGGCGCATGGCGAAACCCTTGAGCTGCAAGGCCTCGCGGCCGCAGCCATAGACGACGATCTTTTGCGCGCGGGCCAGGGTTTCGCAGGCGGTGTCGATGCCGGCTTCGTCGACGCGCGCCAGTACGGCGCCCAGCTCTTGCAGGGCGGTCGAAAACATATCCGAGCCGGCATTCGTCATGAGAGTCCCATCTGTCCGGCTGGGTTTGTGGCCGGTGATTTCGGGTTGCGCGCTTTCGGAAAAGGCTTGTTTTTGTTCATGCTATCACCGCGAAAATGCCTGTCCAACGGCCATGGCGGCTTTTGCTGAGCCAGCGGCGTGATAGTGTCATGTCAGACAAATCAGTCCAGGAAATCAGCACGACATGAAGACACGGCATTTCGACCGCATCGGCAATGGCGGCCTCGACTTCACCGAGCTTGGCTTCGGCAGCGCGCCGCTCGGCAACCTTTACCGCGCCGTCCCCGACGCGGATGCCAACGCAACGCTGGAGGCGGCGTGGGCGACCGGCTGCCGTTACTACGACACCGCGCCGCTCTATGGCCTGGGCCTTGCCGAAACACGGCTCAATGCCTTCCTGCGCGGCAGGAAGCGTGACGATTATGTGCTGTCGAGCAAGGTCGGTCGCCTGTTGCGCGCCTGCCCGCCGGAGGAACGAACCGGCATCGGCAAGTTCTTCGACACACCGACGCGCAAGGAGGTCTACGACTACAGCTATGACGGCGTCATGCGCTCGTTCGAGGCGTCGCTGGAACGGCTTGGCGTCGACCGCATCGACATCCTTTTCGTCCATGACCTCGACATCTTCACCCATGGCAGCAAGGAGGCGTCAGACCAGCGCATCGAGGAATTCATGGCCTCGGGCTACAACGGACTGGTTGCGCTGCGCGACCAGGGCGTGATCAAGGCCTTCGGCGGCGGCATCAACGAATGGGAGGTTTGCCAGACGCTGGCGGAGCGTGGCGACTTCGACCTGTTCCTGCTGGCCGGGCGCTACACGCTGCTGGAACAGGAAGCGCTTGCCACCTTCCTGCCGCTCTGTGAGCAACGCGGCATCGGCATCGTTCTCGGCGGTCCTTACAATTCCGGCATCCTGGCGACCGGGCCGAAGCCAGGCGCCTATTACAATTACTCCGAGGCGCCAAGGGACATCATGGATCGCGTCGGGCGCATCGAGGCCGTCTGCCAGCGCCATGGCGTCAGGCTGATCGAGGCGGCGCTGCAGTTTCCGCTGCTGCACCCTTCCGTGGTGTCGGTCATCCCCGGCGGCCAGCGGCCGAGTGAAGTCGAAAGCAACCGCGCCCTGCTCGATGCCAAGCTGCCTGCGGCGCTGTGGGCGGACCTCAAGCAGGAAGGCCTGATGCGCGCGGATGCGCCGGTGGGCTGAAGGCTCGCCTCAGCGGGCTGACGGCCTGCCGCCATCGAGGCAAAAGAAAAGCCGGGCGAACCCGGCTTTTCAACATTCTCTGAAAAATTTTTAGTTGACCGCGTCCTTGAGGCCTTTGCCGGCCGAGAACTTCGGCACGGTACGCGCCGGAATCTTCACTTCCGCGCCAGTCTGCGGGTTGCGGCCAGTCGATGCCGCACGCTTGGAGACGGTGAAATTTCCGAAGCCGACGAGCCGTACATCGCCGCCCTTCTTCAGTTCGCCAGTGATGACGGAGAACACCGCCTCAACCGCCGACTGTGCGTCACCCTTCGAAATGCTCGCGGATTCAGCGACAGCGGAAACCAGTTCGTTCTTGTTCATAAAAATTCCCTTCCATGAGAAAACCGGAACTTTCGACTCATCCGGCAGGAGAGGGACTTTAGAAAGAAGCGCTCGCAAACCCAAGTCAAAAAGCCGGAAATAAGTTGAAAAAAGCCCGGAAAAGGTGGGTTTTTCACATGAAAAAGCCGGGCTCAAGGCCCGGCTCTCTCTTTGTGCACTGCAACTTTAGTAGTTTCTAATGTGCAAGCGACTTTCCAGCATCGTCAACGGTATCGGTGGAAGCCGGCGGATTGACCGGCTCGACCCACTCGATCGGCTCCGGCATGCGCACCAACGCGTGCCTCAGAACCTCGCCGACACGTGAGACCGGAATGATCTCCATACCGTTCTTCACATTGTCCGGTATCTCCGCCAGATCCTTGGCGTTGTCTTCCGGGATCAGCACCTTCTTGATGCCGCCGCGCAATGCGGCGAGTAGCTTCTCCTTGAGGCCGCCGATCGGCAAGATGCGGCCGCGAAGCGTTATCTCGCCAGTCATCGCCACATCGGCCCGGACCGGAATCCCCGTCACGACAGACACGATGGCTGTCGCCATGGCAGCACCTGCAGACGGACCGTCCTTCGGCGTGGCGCCTTCGGGCAAGTGGACGTGGATGTCACGCTTGTCGAACAGCGGCGGCTCGATGCCGAAATCGATGGCCCGCGAGCGGACATAAGAGGCCGCCGCCGAGATCGATTCCTTCATCACGTCGCGCAGATTGCCGGTCACCGTCATGCGGCCCTTGCCGGGCATCATGACGCCTTCGACCGTCAGCAGCTCGCCGCCGACTTCCGTCCAGGCAAGACCGGTGACGACACCGACCTGATCGTCAGCCTCGACCTGGCCGAAGCGGAAGCGCGGAACACCGAGGTAATCGGCGAGGTTCGCCGCCGTGATGCTCACCGTCTTCTTCTTCGTCTTCAGGATCTCGGTCACCGCCTTGCGCCCGAGCTTCATCAGCTCGCGCTCCAGGCTTCTGACGCCCGCTTCACGGGTGTAGGTCTGGATGATGCCGCGGATCGCGTCCTCGCCGACGGAGAATTCCTTCGGCTGCAGGGCATGATCGCGGATCACCTTGGGCATCAGGTGACGCTTGGCGATCTCGATCTTCTCGTCCTCGGTGTAGCCGGCGATACGGATGATCTCCATGCGGTCCATCAGGGGCGCAGGGATGTTCAGCGTGTTCGCCGTCGTCACGAACATCACGCTCGACAGGTCGTATTCGACCTCGAGGTAATGGTCCATGAACGTCGAGTTCTGCTCGGGATCGAGCACCTCGAGCAAAGCCGATGACGGATCGCCGCGGAAGTCCTGGCCCATCTTGTCGATCTCGTCGAGCAGGAAGAGCGGGTTGGACTTCTTGGCCTTCTTCATCGACTGGATGACCTTGCCGGGCATCGAGCCGATATAGGTGCGGCGATGGCCACGGATCTCGGCCTCGTCACGCACGCCGCCAAGCGCCATGCGGATGAACTCGCGGCCGGTCGCCTTGGCGATCGACTTGCCGAGTGAGGTCTTGCCGACGCCGGGAGGGCCGACGAGGCACAGGATCGGCCCCTTCAGCTTCTTCTGGCGGCTTTGCACGGCGAGATACTCGACGATGCGGTCCTTGACCTTGTCGAGGCCGAAATGATCGGTGTCGAGCACGTTCTGCGCAAACGCCAGGTCCTGCTTGACCTTGGAGTTCTTGCCCCACGGGATCGACAGGATCCAGTCGAGGTAGTTGCGCACGACGGTCGATTCCGCCGACATCGGCGACATCGTCCGCAGCTTCTTCAACTCGGCTTCCGCCTTTTCGCGGGCCTCCTTGGAGAGCTTGGTCTTCTTGATGCGCGCCTCGATCTCGGCGGCCTCGTCGCGGCCGTCCTCGCCTTCGCCGAGCTCCTTCTGGATCGCCTTCATCTGCTCGTTGAGGTAATATTCGCGCTGCGTCTTCTCCATCTGGCGCTTGACGCGCGAGCGGATGCGCTTCTCCACCTGCAGGACGGAGATTTCGGCTTCCATGAAACCCATCGCCTTTTCCAGCCGTTCCTTGACGGACAGCGTGGCCAGCATCTCCTGCTTCTCGGGGATCTTGATGGCGAGGTGCGAGGCAACCGTATCGGCGAGCTTGGAATAGTCGTCGATCTGGCTGGCGGCACCCACCACTTCAGGCGAGATCTTCTTGTTCAGCTTGACGTAGTTTTCGAAGTCGGTGACGACCGAACGGGCGAGCGCCTCGACCTCGACCTCTTCCTCCTCCGGCTCGACCAGCGCCGTGGCGGTAGCTTCGTGGAAGTCCGGACGGTCGGTGAACGAGACGATCTTGGCACGCGAAGCGCCTTCGACCAGCACCTTGACGGTGCCGTCGGGCAGCTTCAGCAATTGCAGCACATTGGCGAGCGTGCCGATGTCGAAGATCGCATCGGGCTCGGGATCGTCATCGGCGGCATTCATCTGGGTGGCAAGCAGGATCTGCTTTTCCTGACCCATAACCTCTTCCAGCGCCTTGATCGACTTTTCACGCCCGACAAAGAGCGGAACGATCATGTGCGGGAACACCACGATGTCGCGCAGTGGGAGGACTGCGAAGACGCCGTCGCTGGGAGCCTTGGATATTTTGGCCATTGTCCAACCTTTCATGTCGCGGCCGCTAATTGAGCCAACCGCGAATCTCATATTAACGACCGGGGATCGTTCCGCCTACCACCGTTTGTGACGGGAGTTTTACAGCACAGAATTCGGCACCACGGCCTTCCGATGTTAGTTGGATGCACGAGGGGCAAAGATCAAGGGTCGACACGTTCGTTCATCCACTCCGTCACAAGGATCGGTACCTCACCACAGCAAAACGGCGCCCCGCGGGCGCCGTTCCATAAAAAGGTTAGGCCAGATGCCAGATCAGGCGCTGACGTTGCCCTTCTTTTCCTTCTGCTCGGAATAGATGTAGAGCGGCCGGGCGCTGCCGGTCACCACTTCTTCCGAAATCACCACTTCGCGCACGCCTTCCAGGGCGGGCAGTTCGAACATGGTGTCGAGCAGGATCGCTTCCATGATCGAGCGGAGGCCACGGGCGCCGGTCTTGCGCTCAATGGCGCGCCTGGCGATCGCCGACAGCGCATTCTCATGGAAGGTCAGGTCGACACTCTCCATCTCGAACAGCCGCTGATACTGCTTGACCAGCGCGTTTTTCGGCTCGGTCAGGATCTGGATCAGCGCCGGCTCGTCGAGGTCTTCCAGCGTCGCCAGGACCGGCAGACGGCCGACAAACTCGGGGATGAGGCCGAACTTCAAGAGATCCTCGGGCTCGACCAGGCGGAACACGTCGCCGGTGCGACGATCCTCGGGCGAAGCGACAATGGCGCCGAAGCCGATGGAAGTCTTCCTGCCGCGATCCGAGATGATCTTGTCCAGCCCGGCGAAGGCGCCGCCGCAGATGAACAGGATGTTGGCGGTGTCGACCTGCAGGAACTCCTGCTGCGGATGCTTGCGGCCGCCCTGCGGCGGAACGGAGGCAACGGTGCCTTCCATGATCTTCAGAAGCGCCTGCTGCACACCCTCGCCCGACACGTCGCGGGTGATCGATGGGTTGTCGGACTTGCGCGAGATCTTGTCGATTTCATCGATGTAGACGATGCCGCGCTGGGCGCGCTCGACATTGTAGTCGGCCGACTGCAGCAGCTTCAGGATGATGTTTTCGACGTCCTCGCCGACGTAACCGGCTTCGGTCAGCGTCGTCGCGTCGGCCATGGTGAAGGGCACGTCGATGATGCGGGCCAGCGTCTGGGCAAGCAGCGTCTTGCCGCAGCCGGTCGGGCCGATCAGCAGGATGTTGGACTTCGCCAATTCGACGTCGTTGTTCTTGCCGGCATGCGCCAGGCGCTTGTAGTGGTTGTGGACAGCCACCGACAGCACGCGCTTGGCGTAGGGCTGGCCGATGACATAGTCGTCGAGAACCTTCAGGATCTCCTGCGGGGTCGGCACGCCCTCGCGCGACTTCACCATCGAGGTCTTGTTCTCCTCGCGGATGATGTCCATGCACAACTCGACGCACTCGTCGCAGATGAACACCGTTGGGCCGGCGATCAGCTTGCGCACCTCATGCTGGCTTTTGCCGCAAAACGAGCAATAAAGCGTGTTCTTCGAATCACCGCTGTTGTTGCCGACTTTGCTCATTTTCCTGTCCTTTCATGGCCGCCCGCCGATGGTCTGGCTGAAAGGGCGCATATTCTATCTATCGCGGGAATTCGCCGCCGCCAGTGTCCCGGCTCCCGCAACGCATTCCGTACGAAACACAAATCAGAAAACGTCGCAATGATTCGCGCCAACCCTGCACAAAGCTAAGCCGTCGAAAATCAACATAGCCTTAACGTAGGCAATCCCATCCACCGAGGGAACAGCCAATTGTGGCCGAAATGCCGCAAATCCCAGCAAAAGCGCGTTATCCCGCCATCCAACTGCCATGCAGCGCTTATGCCACAGCGCCTTCGACCGGCTCGCGCGACGAAATGACCTTGTCGATGAGGCCGAAATCCTTGGCTTCGTCGGCGGTCATGAAATGGTCGCGGTCAAGCGTCTTTTCAATGTCTTCGTAGCTCTTGCCGGTGTGTTTGACGTAGACCTCGTTGAGGCGGCGCTTCAGCTTGATGATGTCCTGCGCGTGCCGCTCGATGTCGGAGGCCTGGCCCTGGAAACCGCCGGAAGGCTGGTGAACCATGATACGGGCGTTCGGCGTGGCAAAACGCATGTCCTTGTGGCCGGCGGTCAGAAGCAGCGAGCCCATCGACGCCGCCTGGCCGATGCACAGCGTCGACACTGCCGGCTTGATGAACTGCATGGTGTCGTAGATCGCCATGCCCGAGGTCACCACGCCGCCCGGCGAGTTGATGTAGAGATTGATCTCTTTCTTCGGGTTCTCGGCCTCGAGGAACAAAAGCTGTGCACAAACCAGCGTCGCCATACCGTCTTCGACCGGGCCGGTGATGAAAATGATGCGCTCTTTCAGCAGGCGCGAGAAAATGTCGTAGGCCCGCTCGCCGCGATTGGTCTGCTCGACCACCATCGGAACGAGGTTCATGTAGGTTTCGACGGGGTTCTTCATGGACTACCCTTTTTGGAGATGGGGATTCCGGCGCCGGGAAATCGGGCAGAATCGGTTCTTGATGGTTAGAATGTAAATAGGATGCCGGCTCACCCTAGCGCAAGGCCGCCTCTCCTAGCCATCTGGTTAAGTCGAATCAAGGTTTCCGCGCAAGGGAAAGTCCGAACGCGGCCAGCGGCGTTTTTGCGGTGTAGCAATTCCTTAACCGCGTCGCTTAACGAAATGCGGCGAAACCGCTTTCCCCCGGAGAACCTTCCCCTACAGTTCAACGTTGAACCTCACCTTCTCGCGTTCAAACAGGGGGAGTGCCATGATCAGGAAAACTGTTTGCCTCGCCATTTCCGGCCTTGCCGGTCTCGGCATCGTGTCCGATGCGGTTGCCGGCGGCCGGGCCGCCGAATGCTATGAGCCGGTGCACAGGCCGGCGCTCTATGACACCGTCTATGAAGACGTCATGGTCAGTCCCGGCGGGCAGCTGGTCGACTATGATCCGCCGATCTATGGCACTATGGAGCGCGTCGAGCAGATCGCGCCGCCCCGAGTCACCTATGACATCGTACCGGCGAGAACCCGCACCGTTTACCGCACGGTCCAGGTCGACGATGGCGGCTATGCCTGGGAATGGCGCGTCATCCAGGGCCGCAAGGTGCTGTGCAAGGTGTGGCGCAAGGCCCGCTACGCGCGTGTCGCCGAAACGGTGATGCTTGAACCGGAGCGCACACGCCGGGTTGTGCTGCCGGCCGAATATGAAAGCGTCGCCCATGAAGTGCTGGTGCGGCCCGAGCGGCGGCACGTCACCCAGATAGCGCCGTCATACCAGAGGGTGGCGCGCCGGGTGGTGGTGCAGGAAGGCTCGACCAGCTGGCGCCGCGTGCATATTGCCAGGCATTGCCAGGATTAGACTTCGGTACTTCGCCGAGGTCCGTCTCGGTTGGCTCAATTCATAGGCCCGTCGGGGCCAACATACGGTCTGGCACCAAGCCGGCAAGCCGCGCTAATGGTCTGGCATGACCACATCCATGCCGCCCTACCTCGCCTTTGATCCAGCCACGCGCCGCCTGCGGCTCGATCCGCACGAACCGGCGTTTTTCCAGAACCCTTACGACGCCTATGCCGTCCTGCATGGCGCATCGAATGCCTTCTTCTGGGAGGAATTCGGCTTCTGGTGCTTTGGCGGCTTCGACGACGTCAACCGGCTGTTGCGCGACCGCCGCTTCGGCCGCCAGAACCCGGCCGGCATTCCCGACAGCCGCGGCATCGGCGAGGATCGCTCGCATTTGGCCGCTTTCGACGGCATCGAGAGCAATTCGATGCTGGAGCTGGAGCCGCCGGTGCACACCAGGCTCAGAACCCTGGTCAACCGCGCCTTCGTCTCGCGCCAGGTCGAGCGGCTGCGGCCGCGCGTGGAGGCGCTGGCCAATGAGCTGATCGACCGTTTCGAACCGCGCCAGGTCGATCTTTTGCCCAGCTTCGCCGCGCCGTTGCCCATCACCATCATTGCCGAAATGCTTGGCGTGCCGGTCGAAATGGGGCCGCAACTGCTCGACTGGTCGCACCGGATGGTGGCCATGTACATGCATGGCCGCACGCGCGAGACCGAGCAAGCGGCCAATCGCGCCGCGCGCGATTTTTCCGACTTTTTGCGCGGCTATGTCACCGAGCGGCGCAAGAAGCCTGGCGACGACCTGCTGTCGCTGCTGATCGCGGCGCAGGAGGATGGCCAGAAGCTTTCTGAGGACGAACTGGTGTCGTCCGCCATCCTTTTGCTCAATGCCGGCCACGAGGCGACCGTTCATCAAACCGGCAACGCCGTGCGCACGCTGCTGGCGCAAGGCGGCGACCCCGCCCGCTTCTTCACCTCGCCGGAAGCAACGGCTGCAACGGTCGAGGAGTGCCTGCGCTTCGACGCGCCGCTGCATATGTTCACCCGCTACGCCTATCTAGAGGTCGAGGTGACATCGGGGGTTGTCGTACAACCGGGCGAGACGATCGGCCTGCTACTCGGCATGGCCAATCATGATCCGCTTGCCTTTGCCGAACCCGGCGCCTTCCAGCCCGGCCGACTAGACCAGAAGAATGTCTCGTTCGGCGCCGGTATCCATTTCTGCATCGGTGCGCCGCTGGCGCGGCTGGAATTGCAGGTGTCGCTGAAAACCCTGTTCGAGCGGCAGCTGCAACTCCATCTTGCGGAGCAGCCGCGCTTCCGCGACACCTATCATTTCCATGGGCTGGAAAAGCTTATTGTGAGCTTGTGAGGACGGCGGAGCCGACGCATGCCCGAGAAAATGAGATTCGCCTTTCTACAAGAACCACCCTTCTGCTTTATCGACGGATCGGGACGTCTGGGCGGCAGCGATGCCCAACTGGCCAAGAGGGTCTGCCTGACGCTCGGGCTGGAACTTTTGCCCATCGAGACCGAGTTTGCCGAGCTGCCGCCTGGGTTTGCCGAAGATCGGTGGGACATAACCACCGGCCTGTTCTTTTCCGACGACCGCCGGAAGCTGGTCGACTTCACAAGGCCGATCTGGATGCTGGCGGATGGATTGCTGGTCGCGAAAGACAATCCCCGCGCCTTCGATGGCTATCGGTCCGTCGCCAATGATCGGACGGCGCTGATCGGCGTCATATCGGGCCAGATCCAGCACCGGACGGCCCTGCAAAACGCTATTCAGCCCGAACGGCTAAGGATATTTGCCACTCAGCCCGAAGCAGCTAACGCCGTCGCGGCCGGCGTGGTGCATGCCTATGCGAGTGCAGCGCTCGCGCATCGCGGCTATCTGAGCCGGCGACCCGACGCGCCTCTCGACGTCGTCGACGTCCCGGCAGTCGAAAAACAGCCAGCGCCCGGCGCTTTCGCTCTCGCCAAAGGCAGTGCCACCCTGCTCCAGCGCGTTGATTTATGTCTCAGTGATTTGCTTGGAAGTCCCTGGCACAGGGAGATGATGAGCGGATACGGCTTTTCCGACACTGACATCGATCGGCTTTTGTGAAGTCCAAGCGCGACCGAGCGGTCAGAGCTTGATCACATACTCCTTGCGGGTCGTTTCAAGCACTTCCCAACTGCCCCTGAAGCCTGGCCTGAGCACGAAGCTGTCGCCGGCGCGCACCGTGCGCGCCTCGCCGCCATCCTCGGCAACCACCGAGACGCCGGACAGGATGTGGCAGAACTCCCATTCGTCATATTCGATGCGCCATTTGCCCGGCGTCGCTTCCCAGATGCCGGCATAGAGGCGGCCATCGCGCTCCTCGACATTCCAGGTGCGGAACTTCGGATCGCCCGCAATCAGACGATCCGGCGCCGGGGCGCCATGTTCGGCGTCGACGCTGTCGGTCGATATTGCCAAGTAATGCGCGGACAGGGTTTGCCTCCAACAGATTAGTGAGTAGTGAGTAGTGCAGTGAGTAGTGAGTAGTGAGTAGTGAGCGGAAAGCGCTCCCTCGAACGGGTGGCTAATCACTAGTCACTGCTAACTAGTGAATACCGACCACTACTCACTACTCGCTCAAAAATCAAACCTTGGTCAAAGCCTGTTCCAGATCGGCGACGATGTCGTTGACATCCTCGATGCCGACGGAAAGCCGGACCGTGTCCGGTCCCGCGCCCGCCTTGACCTTCTGCTCGTCGGAAAGCTGGCGATGCGTGGTCGATGCCGGATGGATGACCAGCGACTTGGTGTCGCCGACATTGGCGAGGTGCGAGAACAGTTCGAGCGCCTCGACGAACTTGATGCCGGCCTCGTAGCCGCCCTTCAGGCCGAAGGTGAAGACAGCACCGGCGCCTTGCGGCGAGTATTTCTTCTGCAGCGCGTTGTTCTTGTCGCTGGGCAGGCCGGGATAGTTGACCCAGGCGACCTTGGGGTGGTTGGACAGCCAGCCGGCTACGGTGATCGCATTGTCGCAATGGCGCTGCATCCTGAGCGGCAGGGTCTCCAGCCCGGTCAGGATCAGGAAGGCATTGAACGGCGAAATGGCCGGGCCGATGTCACGCAGGCCAAGCACGCGCGCGGCGATGGCGAAGGCGAAATTGCCGAAGGTTTCGTGCAGGACAAGGCCGCCATATTCGGGGCGCGGCTCCGACAGCATCGGATATTTGCCGGATTTCGACCAGTCGAACGTGCCGCCATCGACGATGGCGCCGCCGATCGAATTGCCGTGGCCGCCGATGAACTTGGTCAGCGAATGGACGACGATGTCGGCGCCATGCTCGATCGGCCGCACCAGATAGGGCGAGGCCAGCGTGTTGTCGACGATGAGCGGCAAGCCGTGCTTGCGGGCGATGTCGCCGATTTTCTCTATGTCGACGAAGGTGCCGCCGGGATTGGCCAGGCTCTCGATGAAGATCGCCTTGGTCTTGTCGTCTATCTGGCTTTCGAAGGTGGAGACGTCGTTGGTGTCGGCCCAACGCACCTCCCAGCCGAAATTCTTGAAGGCATGGCCGAACTGATTGATCGAACCACCGTAAAGCCTTGTGGCGGCGACGAAATTATCGCCAGGCCGCATGAGATTGTGGAACACGATCACCTGTGCGGCATGGCCGGAAGCAACGGCAAGTGCAGCCGTGCCGCCTTCGAGCGCCGCGATCCGCTCTTCCAGCACCGCCTGGGTCGGGTTCATGATGCGGGTGTAGATGTTGCCGAAGGCCTTCAGCCCGAACAGCGAGGCGGCATGGTCGGCATCGTCGAACACAAAGGAGGTCGTCTGGTAGATCGGCGTGGCGCGTGCGCCCGTCGCCGGGTCGGGCTTGGCGCCGGCATGGACGGCGAGCGTGTTGAAACCGGGCGTGCGGGTCATCGAAAACCTCCCTGAGCGGTAAACGTGTGAATGATGAAATGGTCAATGGTGAGCGATGAATGGTGGTCGCAAAGTCGGCCAGTCCCACCTTGATTGCAAGCCGCTCATATGCGGCTTTACCCGGCTTCCAGGAAAATCCTTCTATTCACCATTCACCATTCACTGCCTTACTTCTGGCGCACACCGAAACTCTGGAATCCCGACCGCATCAGCGGCTTCTTCGACGAAAGCACACCGGAGTTGACGCCGGTCCAGCCGATCTCGCCCGACAGCTTGCCATATTCGATCTTCGGGCAGCGGTTCATCACCACCTTGATACCGGCCGCCTCGGCACGCGCGGCCGCCTCGTCATCGCGCACGCCAAGCTGCATCCAGACGACTTTCGGCAAGGGGTCGAGCTTCAGCACCTCATCGACAATGCCGGGCACCGCTGCGGAGGCGCGAAAGATGTCGACCATGTCGACCGGTTCAGGCAGATCGGCAAGGCTGGCATAGGTCATGCGGCCGAGGATTTCCTTGCCGGCCTGCCCCGGATTGATCGGAAACACCGAAAAGCCCTTGGCCAGCAGGTATTTCAGCACGAAAAAGCTCGGCCTGACATCGTTGGCCGACGCGCCGACCATGGCGATGGTCTTCACAGAATTGAGGATGCCGCCGATGTAGGCATTGTCGTAGCTATCGTGATTCACTCGTCGGTCTCCCTCAGTGCTTCCTCCATAAAGGCCTGCGGGTCCGTGCAGAAGTCGCGCATCATGCGAAAATGATCGGTATCGGTGAAATCTGTGGGGTCGAGGCCGAAGCGGCTGATGCGGAACAGCCGCGCGCCCGGACAGGCCATCAGCAGCGGCGAGTGCGTCGCCATGATCACTTGAGCCGTGCCGGACCGGTCCATGCGCCGCAGCATCTTCAGCAGCTCGATCTGCCGCGATGGCGACAGCGCGCTTTCGGGCTCGTCGAGGATGTAGATACCTTGCCGGCGGCAGCGCTCCTCGAAGAAGCGGATGAACCCTTCACCATGCGACCAGGACAGGAAATCCGGCGGCGCCCCGCCAGATTCCAGCGCCGCCTGATCGAGATAGCGGGCAACCGAGTAAAAAGATTCGGCGCGGAAGAACCAACCCGCTGTGACCTTCGGCAGCCAGTGGCCGCGCAACGTGTCGGCAAGCGCTGCACCACTCTCGTCGATGGCGCCGGAGTGGTCGACGGGCATGTAGCCCTTGCCGCCGCCGGCTTCGTCGTAACCGGCCAGCGCGCCGATCGCTTCCAGCAGCGTCGATTTGCCGGTGCCGTTTTCGCCGACAATGATGGTGATCGGCGTGGTGAATTCGAGCTCGAATTCGCGGCCGCGGAACAGAGGCAGGTTCCAGGGATACTTGTCCCAATCTTCCACGCGCTCGGGGTCAATCAGGATGCGTTTGAGATAAGGCGCCTTAAGCCGGGTCAGTTGCTTGCGATAGCCCATGCGGACGCTCAGTCCGGCAGCGAGATGGTGCCGTCATCCGCGATCGGGAAGGCCGGATTGTGTGCGACTTCCCAGACATGGCCGTCGGCATCGGCGAAATATCCATACCAGCCGCCCCAGAAGGCGCGGCCTGCCGGCTTGACGATCCTGCCGCCGGCCTTCTCGGCGGCCGCCAGCACGTCGTCGACTTCGGCATCGGAGCGGGTGTTGTGGGCGAGGTAGACCGCCGACGGTGCTGCGGCGAAGGCAATGCCTGAATCCTCCTCGGCGCTTGGCCTCGGGAACAGGCCGAGAATGGCGCCGCCCATCTGGAAGAAGGCGACGCCATCGGTGATGCCGGCGTGGCGCTTCAAGCCCATGCCTTCGTAAAAGCGCACCGCGCGCTCGAGATCGTCGGTGGCGATGGTGATGATGGAGATGCGCGGTTCCATGGATCGAAAACCTATTCGTCCGTCCATTCCGGTTTGCGCTTGCCGATGAAGGCACCGATGCCTTCCTCGGCGTCGCGGGCCAGCATGTTCTCGACCATGACGCGGCCGGTATAGGCATACGCGTCCGCCAACCCCATCTCGGCCTGCGCGTAAAAGGCTTCCTTGCCGGTCTTGACCACCAGAGATGATTTGGAGGCAATGGTTTGCGCGTATTTGGTGACGATCTGATTCAGGTATTCGCGCGGCACGACGCGGTTGACCAGGCCGAATTCCTTGGCGGTTGCGGCGTCGATGGTCTCGCCGGTGAGCAGCATTTCCATGGCGTGCTTGTGAGACACGTTGCGTGACAGCGCCACCATCGGCGTCGAACAAAACAGGCCGATATTGACGCCCGGCGTGCAGAAGGTCGCTTCATGCGAGGCAATGGCGAGGTCGCAACTGCCAACCAGTTGCAGCCCCGCAGCGGTGGCTAGGCCATCGACTTCGGCGATGATCGGGAGCGGATGGCGCACGATCTGCTGCATCAACGCCGCGCAAGCCGAAAATGTCTGCTCGAAAAACCCCTTGCCCTTGTCGGCGTCGGCGCGGCGCGCGGTCATTTCCTTGAGATCGTGACCGGCGCAGAAGACTTTCCCGGCGGCCGCCAAGACGATGACGCGGACCGATTTGTTGGCCTTGGCACGGTCGAGCTCGGCGCTCAATGCCGCCATGACGGAAAGCGACAAGGCATTGGCGGGCGGATTGGCGAGCGTCAGGCGCAGCACGCCCTTGTCCAGCCCGGCGATGACCGGCCCGTCTATGGCAACAGGTTTGATCGAAAGGATTTCGGCCATGACAAGGGTCTCCGCGATTCCGCCGGGCGCCGCCAGACTATCTAATATCGGATCGAGTTTCATCAACACCCATCGCTTGCGCCAAGGTGTTGCCAGAAGCGCATCATTGCGTTCATACAGGCCCGGCATAGAACGAGAGACCGACATGCCCGCCCAGGATAATCTCAAGCCGGTGCTGACGGCGGCTGAAGTCAATGCGCTGATGGCCAGCGTCTACCCGCAGCTCAACGACGAGTTCACGTCGTATGAGGCGCTCGACGTGTTTCCGGGCGGCTGCACGGTGCGGCTCAATGCCGACGAGCGGCATTTGCGGCCCGGCGGCACGGTGTCCGGGCCCTCGCTGTTCACGCTGGCCGACATTGGCGGCTATGTCTGCGTGCTCAGCCATGCCGGGCCGGATGCGCTTTCGGTTACCGTCAACCTCAACATCAATTTCGTCCGCAAGGCCGAGGCCGGCCCGATCGACGGCCATTGCCGCATCCTGAAGCTGGGCAAGAGCCTGATGGTGTTCGATATCGACATCGTCGGCGGACCGAGGGAACACACGGTAGCGCATGCGACCGGCACCTATTCGATCCCGCCGAAGCGCGCCGCCGATGTGGTAAAATAATACCTTTTGGTCAAACCTTTGTTTTTATTACACTTTGCGAGCAGACGTGCGTTTCCTGCGCCTTGACGTGCCCACTCCCCTCGCCTATAAGCCGTCACGAAGCAGCGGCCCGCAAAGGCCGCCGTTTTGTTATTGGCGGCGGGCAAGTGCCTTGTCGCCAATCCAAGCAACAAGAAACGCCTTCTTCGGAAGGTCAAAATCGAAAGCAGAAATCCATGGCAACCTTTTCGCAGAAGCCTGCGGATGTGGTGAAGAAGTGGGTGCTGATCGACGCCGAGGGTCTCGTCGTCGGCCGTCTCGCCACTGTCATCGCCAATCATCTTCGCGGCAAGCACAAGCCCACCTTCACCCCGCATGTCGACGACGGCGATAACGTCATCGTCATCAATGCCGACAAGGTGGTGTTCACCGGCAAGAAGTTCACCGACAAGGTCTATTACTGGCACACCGGTCACCCCGGCGGCATCAAGGAGCGCACCGCGCGCCAGCTGCTCGAGGGCCGTTTCCCCGAGCGTGTCGTCGAGAAGGCCGTCGAACGCATGATCCCGCGCGGGCCGCTCGGCCGTCGCCAGATGAAGAACCTCCGCGTCTATGCAGGCACGGAACATCCGCATGTCGCCCAGCAGCCCGTCACCCTCGACGTCGGCGCGCTGAACGCCAAGAACAAGAAGGTTGCATAAGATGGCTGAGCTTTCCTCGCTCGCAGAATTGGGCGCCGCCACCGGCAACACCAACACCCAGCCGGCAGCACCCGTCCATGTCCAGAAGCTCGACAAGTCGGGCCGCGCCTATGCCACCGGCAAGCGCAAGAACGCCATCGCCCGCGTCTGGGTGAAGCCGGGTTCGGGCAAGATCGTCGTCAACGACAAGGAATTCGCGACCTATTTCGCGCGTCCGGTCCTGCAGATGATCCTCAACCAGCCGATCATCGCTTCCAACCGCGCCGGCCAGTACGACATCGTCGCCACCGTCATCGGCGGCGGCCTCTCCGGCCAAGCCGGTGCCGTTCGTCACGGCATTTCCAAGGCGCTGACCTACTACGAGCCGGCACTGCGCGCCGTGCTCAAGAAGGGCGGCTTCCTGACCCGCGACAGCCGCGTCGTCGAGCGCAAGAAGTACGGCAAGGCGAAGGCCCGTCGTTCCTTCCAGTTCTCGAAGCGCTAAGCGCTGCGACGTTCCAGACATCGAAAGGCCGCCTCCGGGCGGCCTTTTTTGTTTTGCGGTCACGGCAGTCACCCCGCCCGCGCCTTCGGCGCGACCTCCCCATCGAGGGGAGGTAGGGGTCACGGCAGTTTTGCCGCCCTGAACAATCCACGGGGGCTCGGCTGACACCAAAACCCGACCATAAGAGCGCGACGCCCTACCTCTCCTCGATGGGGAGGTCGGCGCGAAGCGCCGGGTGGGGTGATGGCGCCGGCCTCGGTTCAAGTCTCAGAACTTGCCGGCCTTGATGTAATCGATAAACGCCCGTAGCGGCGCTGGAACCAGACGCCGTCCGGGATAGTACAGAAATGGTCCGGGAAAACTCTGCCACCACGGTTCGAGCACGGGCTCCAGGGCGCCGCTTTCGAAGTGAGGGCGAAGCCAGCCCTCGAAGAGAGCGACGATGCCGCTGCCGGCAATGGCCGCATGGACGGCAAGATCGCTCGCCCCGCCGATCCGCACGATCAACGGCCCCGTCGTGTCGACCCGCACCACCTCGCCGTCGCGCTCGAATTCCCACGGCAGCATCGCACCGCTGGCAAAACGACCGCGCAGACAAGCATGGCCAAGCAGGTCGCTCGGGTGCTGCGGCCGCCCATGGCGATCGAGATAGGCGGGGCTGGCCCCAGTGGCGAAGCGCTGGACGCGCGGTCCGATCGGCACCGCGATCATGTCCTGCTCCAGTCGCTCGTCATAGCGGATGCCGGCGTCGCAGCCGGCCGCCAGCACGTCGACGAAGTTCTCATCGGCGATGACCTCCAGCCGAATGCCGGGATAGGCGGCGAGGAAGCCCGGAACGATGTCGGGCAATATCAGCCGCGCGGCGCTGACCGGGACGTTGAGGCGCAGCGAACCGGCCGGCCTGTCGCGAAAGCCATTGACCACGTCGAGGGCCGCCTCCACCTCCGACAGCGCCGGGCCAAGCCTTCCCAAGAGGCTGAGGCCTGCGTCGGTTGGAACAACGCTGCGTGTGGTGCGGTTGAACAGCCTGACGCCGAGCTGCGTCTCCAGGCGGCGCACCGCTTCGCTCAGGCCCGACGCGCTGCCGCCGCCGGCGCGAGCCCCTTCGCGAAAACCGCCGGCACGCGCCACCGTCACGAAAGCATTCAGATCGCCAAGATCCATCATTGTTCGCCATTCCGCACAAGCTGTACGGATTGTACCTTATTATCCCAAGGTTGAGCAGCGTCTATCTTCGCCTCCTCAAAGGAGATCGACCATGTCCACCATCCAAAAATCCGGCACATTCACCCTCGGCAGCCACACCGTGAAACGGCTCGGCTACGGCGCCATGCAACTTGCCGGCCCGCACGTTTTCGGTCCGCCGAAAGATCGGGACGCGGCCATTGCTGTGCTGCGCGAAGCGGTGGCGTCCGGGGTCAACCACATCGACACCAGCGACTATTATGGCCCGCATGTCACCAACCAGCTGATCCGCGAAGCGCTGGCGCCCTATCCGCAAGACCTCGTCATCGTCACCAAGATCGGGGCGCGGCGCGGCAGCGACGGCTCATGGCTGCCTGCCTATTCCGCCAAGGAACTTGAGCAGGCCGTGCACGATAATCTCAGGAATCTCGGTCTTGAGGTGCTGGATGTCGTCAATCTGCGCATCATGTTCGGGGTGATGGGTCCCGCCGAGGGCTCGATCGGGGCGCAATTGACCGCGCTTGCCGAATTGCAGCGCAAGGGCCTGGTGCGCCATATCGGCCTGAGCAACGTCACCCCTGCGCAGGTCGAGGAAGGCCGTGGGATCGCCGAGATCGTCTGCGTGCAGAACCAGTACAATCTGGCGCATCGCGACGACGACGCGTTGATCGATGAACTGGCGCGCGCCGGCATCGCCTACACGCCGTTCTTCCCGCTCGGCGGCTTCAGCCCGCTGCAGTCGTCGACCTTGTCGGATGTGGCCGCGCGGCTCGGCGCCACACCCTTGCAGGTCGCGCTCGCCTGGCTGCTGCGCCGCTCGCCGAACATCCTGCTGATCCCGGGGACGTCGTCGGTCGGGCATTTGAGAGAGAACCTGGCGGCGGCGGAACTGGAGCTGTCGGCTGATGTGCTGTGGGAATTGGATGGGGTGGCGAAAGCGGCGTGAAGATTTTGCGGGCGGCGCTGTCACCCCNCCCGCGCCTTCGGCGCGACCTCCCCATCGAGGGGAGGTAGGAGGTCGCGGCAGCCTTGCATGCCTCGCAATCGCTACGACTGTCGGAATCTAAAGCGCCAACGCCCTACCTCCCCTCGATGGGGAGGTCGGCGCGCAGCGCCGGGTGGGGTGATGGCGCCGACGTACGATTTCTAATTGATACTCGCCGTATTCGCGGCTCGGCCGGCTTCCCTCATCCACATAAGGCGCCCGAAACCCATCGGCCCCCAGCCAGCCAATCGCAGCCTTCGGTTCTTCGGTCTGGATGATGGTGGCGCCGCGTTCGGCCCAGAAACCGTGTCTCGGCCGGCATGCCGGCCCGCACCGCCAGTTCATCGCCGCGGCCGCCGGAGAGGAGTCGCCGGGCCTTGCGCCTTGGCGATACAAATCCTGTGTCGCCCCTCTAGAACGCTATGGCGTTTCGCCAAGCTGTGACTGGCATCTTGCGTGCCGGTTCTGTAGTTGTGGCAGCCCGATGAACAAAGAAGGACCCGTAATGGCGAACCAGACCATCGACAACGCCTTCACCGCCCGCTCCAAGACGGGGCCTTCCTTCGAGCCGACCTATGCCGGCGCGCTGTCGTTCATGCGGCGCAAATACACCAAGGATGCAAAGGGCGCGGACGCCGTCGTGTGGGGCATTCCGTTCGATGCCGCCGTCACCAACCGGCCGGGCGCGCGCTTTGGGCCGCAGGCGATCCGCCGCGCCTCGGCGATCCTCGACAACGACCCGCAATATCCGTTCTCGCGCGACCTGTTCGAGCATCTCGCCGTCATCGACTATGGCGATTGCCTGCTCGATTCGGGCAATCACCAGAAGACACCAGGCACGATCGAGCGCGAGGCGGCGAAGATCCTGAAATCGGGTGCCTTCCTGTTGTCGCTCGGCGGCGATCATTTCGTCACCTGGCCGCTGCTCAAGGCACATGCCGCCATCCACGGGCCGCTGGCGCTGGTGCAGTTCGATGCGCACCAGGACACCTGGCCTGACGATGGCAAGCGCATCGACCATGGTTCGTTCGTCGGCCGCGCCGTCAATGAAGGCATCATCGACCCCGACCGCTCGATCCAGATCGGCATCCGCACGCATGCCCCCGATACGTTCGGCATCAAGATCCTTTACGGTCACGAGATCGAGGAGATGCGGGCTTCCGACATCGCCTATGCGATCGTCGACCGCACCGGCGGCAGGAAGACCTATCTCACCTTCGACATCGACTGCCTCGACCCGGCCTTTGCGCCCGGCACCGGCACGCCGGTTGCCGGCGGACCGTCCTCGGCGAAAATCCTGTCGACGCTGCGCCAGCTCGGCCAGGTCGATATTGTCGGCGCCGACGTCGTCGAGGTTGCGCCGGCCTATGATCACGCCGATATAACGGCGATCGCCGGCTCGATGGTGGCCATGCACTATCTCGGCCTGGTGGCCGAGCGAAAAGCGCGGGCGGAAGAGCTGAACAGCGGCAACCATGGCGCGGCAAACCATGGCCAGGGCATATAGGCTGAATTAGCAGGGAATTGACGGGCACATGAAACCGAAAATCTTCATCGATGGCGAACACGGCACCACCGGCCTGCAGATCCGGGCGCTGCTGGCCGAGCGCGGCGACCTCGAGATCATCTCGATCCCGGCCGAGCGCCGCAAGGAAACGGCGGCGCGCGCCGAGTTCCTCAATGCAGCCGATGTCGCCATCCTGTGCCTGCCGGATGCGGCTGCCAAGGAAAGCGTATCGCTGATTGCCAACGACACCACCAAGGTGATCGACGCCTCCACGGCGCATCGCGTAGCCGAGGGCTGGGAATATGGCTTTGCCGAGATGGAAAAGGGCCAGGCCAAGATCATCGCCAATGCAAAACGCGTCGCCAATCCCGGCTGCTGGCCGCAAGGACCGATCGCGACACTGCGGCCGCTGGTCGCCGCCGGCCTGCTGCCGGCGGATTTCCCGATCACCGTCAATGGCATTTCGGGCTATTCGGGCGGCGGCCGGCCGATGATCGAGGACTATGTCGCCAAGGGCGAGGATGCCTCTGAATTCCAGGTCTATGGGCTGACCCTGCAGCACAAGCATGTGCCGGAGCTGCGCACCTATGCGAAGCTGTCGCACGATCCGATCATGCAGCCGGCGGTCGGCAATTTCGCCCAAGGCATGATCACAGTGGTGCCGCTGCAGCTCGGCGGGCTCGACCATGTGCCGGCCGGCGCCGAACTGCACGCGGCAATCGCCGACCATTTTGCCGCCATCAAGGGCGGCGTGGTCGAGGTAGCTCCTTACGAGCACGTGGAGCGCCTGCCCGAGATCAATCCCGAGGTCTATAACGGCACCAACCGCATGAAGGTCTATGTCTTTGCCAATGACGACAGGGCGCAGGCGCTGCTGATTGCGGTCTATGACAATCTCGGAAAGGGCGCCTCGGGTGCTGCCGTTCAGAACATGGATCTGATGCTCGGCCTTTAATTCAGTTGGAGAGAGCATGTTGCCCGAAAACCGCTTAACACTTTTCGGCATCACGCTCTGAATGGACGCGCCTGCATTTCCAAAGCGCTGGAAGATCAGCGCGCCCGAGCTCATTGCGGAGACGTTTTCGAGCCGCATCTGGAAGGTGCGGCGTGAGGACGGCTCGCCGGCCATCGTCAAGGCGCTCAAACCATTCGACGATGTCGAGGACGAGTTGCGCGGCGAGCACTATCTCGCATGGCGGCGCGGCGAAGGCGCGGTGCGGCTGCTTGGCCGGGACGGCCACCGCATGCTGCTCGAATATGCCGGCGACACCCTGCTTTCCGACGTTCTGGCCAAAGAAGGCGACAACGCCGCGACCGCAATCGCGGCCGAGTTGATGGGGAGACTGTTCTCGCCCTCAAGACACCCTGCCCCGCCGGACCTGCAGCCGCTGCGGACACGGTTTGCCAGCCTGTTCAAAAAGGCCGGAGCCGATCGCGACGCCGGAGAGCACAGCCTCTATATCGAGGCCGCCGAAATCGCGGACCGGCTGCTCGATGCCCCGCATGCGGTCAAGCCGCTGCATGGCGACCTGCATCACGACAACATTTTGCACGGTGCGCGCGGCTGGCTGGCGATCGACCCGAAGGGCGTGCTCGGCGATCCCGGCTTCGACGCCGCCAATCTGTTCTACAACCCACTGGGGCGCGACGACCTCTGCCTCGATCCCGAGCGCATCGCGCATATGGCTGAGATCTTCGCCAGGACACTCGGCCAGACGCCGGCTGCCATTCTCGACCATGCCATCGCCTATGGCTGCCTGTCGGCCGCATGGCATCATGAGGACGAGAATGCGGTCGACGAGAACCGCGAGCTGTCGGTTGCGGGAGTGATCCGAAAGGTGCGGCTCAGCTTCTGACCGGCGCAGCCTCGCGCTTTAGACGTAGCGAGGCAGTTCGTTCGCGAAATAGATTATTGCGACGGCCAAGACACCGTAGACGATGTACCTGCGTTCATGGGCGGCCGCGTTGGCAGTGGATAGGCGCCCTTGTTGCCGCGCCAGTGGGCGGCGGCAAATCCCAGCAGGACCAGCGCGAAGGCCTGATGGGTCAGCGCCATGTGCAGCGGCACCTGCATCAGCAGCGTGCCGATGCCGATCGAGGCCTGCACCAGCACCAGCAGAAACAGCAGCGTTGCGCGGCGTGCGTGTGTCGTGCCCGGCAGCCGCCGGCGCGTCGCTATCATATGCCAGAGCGCGATGGCAAAGACCGTATAGGCGCCGAGCCGGTGGACGAACTGCACCGTCTTCGGGTTCTCGAAGAAATTGCGCCAGGCCGGTTCGAGCAGCAGCAGCTCGCCGGGGATGATCTTGCCGTCCATCAGCGGCCAGGTGTTGTAGCTCAGGCCGGCGTCGAGCCCTGCGACCAGCCCGCCGAGATAGATCTGGACCAGCGCCAGCAGCACGATGAAACCGGCCAGTCTTTGCGTCGACCGGCCGGCGGCAGGCTCCGAATGCGGCGCCAGCCCGCGCGCGACCACCATGGTGGCAGTGAAGATCAGGGCGGCAAGCGTCAAATGCGTCGCCAGCCGGTACTGGCTGACGGAGACGCGGTCGACCAGGCCGGAGGCCACCATCCACCAGCCGATGGCGCCTTGCAGGCCACCAAGCAGCAGAATACCGACCAGCTTTGGCCCAAGGCCGCGCTCGATGCGGCGCGTCGCCCACAAGACCAGCAACGGCAGGCCGAAGACCAGGCCGACACTGCGCGCCAGGATGCGGTGCGCCCATTCCCACCAGAAGATCGATTTGAAGGCGTCCAGGCTCATGCCCTTGTTGAGCTCGGCATATTGCGGAATCTTTTGATAAAGCTGGAATTCCTCCTGCCACTCCGCGTCATTGAGCGGCGGTATCACACCGTGGATCGGCTTCCACTCGGTGATCGACAGGCCGGAATTGGTGAGCCTGGTGGCGCCGCCGACCAGCACCAGCGCAAACAGCACCAGAAGCACGACATACAGCCAGCCGCGCACCAGCGCCCGATTTTTCAAGTCGCGATCGCGGTCAATGTAAGGCGCGGCGGCTGATATGGCGGCCATGGTTGGTCCCGGCAGGTTGACGTGGCGGATTGGTGAACCATCGCAACCCGGCTGACAAGACCGGACGGCGCGGCACGCCGTCGCGCCGCATCTCCCGGGTTGCACAGGCGCGCGGTTGGGCCTAAGCGGAGGCGATCAACGAGAACGCTCATGCCCATCCGCCTGAAAAAGCTGATCGGAACTTTCCTGCTGGTGGCGCTGGTCATCATCTATGCGCTGGTCGCGTCGATCATAGCGGTCGCGCAGCTGTCGCAATCCAGCCCGCTGGTGCACTTCCTGTTCTTCCTGTTCAGCGGCCTGTTCTGGGTGCTGCCTGCGATGGGCATCATCAAATGGCTGATCCTGGAGCCGCCGCCGAAAGGCTGAAGAGCCCGCCCCAGGTTAGATGGTGACCACCATTTTGCCGGCATTGGCCAGCGGCGTCGTTAAGCCCGACAACATGGTGCGGATATGGGCGACGCTCTGGTAGCGGCCGTTGATCGAAATGCGCGGCAGCGCGTGCAGGAAGCCGGCGTGCTCGGCGTGCAGCACGCCGTGGCGAGTGGTCACCGCCGAGGCGTAGCCGGCGTCGCGGGCAAAGCCCACTTCGCGGCAGCCGACAGCGCTGGCGTAACCATAGGGGTAAGCGAGATGACGGGGGTCTTCGCCGAGCTGCGCCTGCAGTTGGCGCCTGACGTCGACGATCTCATGGCGCGCATCGCCTTCGTCGAGCCGCTTCAGATTGCGGTGGTTGACCGTATGCGCGCCGATCGTCACCAGCCTGTGCCCGGCCACGGCGCGGATGTCGTCCCAGGTCATCAGCGTGCTTGGGCGCAAGCCATCGAGGTCGATGCCGTTCGAGTGCGCCAGATCGCGCAGCACGGCGCGCTGATCCTCCTCGCGCACCTCGAGCGTCAGATAGGCATGCAGACGCGCATTGGCGTGGAGTTTCTTGCCGTGGGTCGAGCAGTCTATGGTCACCGGCCCCTTCGGCGTCGCCAGCGTCAAACGCTCCCGCGCGTTGACGATATCCTCGACCACGTCCCACCATAAATCGGCGCTGCCGTCGATCAGACCCGGCGCGACATAGATGGTGATCGGCGCGTCGTGCTTTTCGAGCACTGGCAGCGCTTCGGTCATGTTGTCGCGATAGGCGTCGTCGGCGGTGATGGTGGCGAACTGGCCGTCCTTGCCGCCGGCCTTGATGCGCTCGATCGCCTCGTCGAGGGTGACGAAGGCATAGCCCCTCGACTTCATGTCGGCGACGAGAGCGTCGAGGAATCGCGGGGCGATGTTGAGGTGGCGGTTAACGCCGTCCGGCTTCTCCGGCGTGGCGGTGACCCGATGCAACATGAGGATGGCGCCAATGCCGCCGACAAACGGCTTGGCCAGCGGTGCAAGGCCGGTAAAGCGGGCGATATTAAGCGCCAGTTTCCGAACTGCCTCACCACCGTCGATCATTCATTCACCTTTTGCGCCTAGGCTCGATCCAAGCACGGAACGCGCCGACGCGAACTCCTGATCGCGACGAATACGCCTTAAGGATTGAGGTATGGTTGACGCCACCGCGTCATTTGACGGCAATCGGCTCGCCGCAAGCAAGGCGTCTGCGCGCACGCCGGCTGCCGACCAGACCAGTCTGTCGGTGTCGATCGCAGATGCTGCCGCGCTCGCCTCTTACGGCGAATTCTGCCGTTCGGCGCTGTTTGCGCCGGCGCAAAGCGCGGACTGGGTTCGTGCCTGGACGGCGCAGGCTAATCCCGATGCCGTCATTGCCACGCTGACAATCGAGGACAGGCCGGTCTTTGCACTGGCACTGGAAATCACGCGAACTGGTCCATTCCGCGTCGCCCGCTTCATGGGCGGGCGCCATGCCAACGGCAATTTCGCCGCCGCCGATCCGGCATGGCTGGCAAAGGCAGATGCTGGGGGGATCCGCAGGCTGGTGACGGCGATCGGCAAGGCGCGTCCCGACATCGATCTCGTTGCCTTGGAAAGGCTTCTGCCCGACCTCGATGGTGTTGCCAATCCGCTGGTGGCGTTCTCCAACTTTCCGAGCCCAAACCTGTCGCTCGCCGTCAATCTCGACGGTGGTTTCGATGCGCTGCTGTCGCGTGTGGGCGGCAAGCGCAAGCGCAAGAAGCACCGTTCGCAGACACGAAAATTCGAGGCGGTCGGCGTTCATCGCCGCATCGAGGCGCAGACACCCGAAGACGTGAACCGGCTGCTCGACGCTTTCTTCGAGATGAAGGAGTTCCGCTTCGCCAAGATGGGCATCGCCAATGTCTTCGGCGAGCCGGAGGTGCGGGCTTTCTTCCGTGCCCTCTTCGCCGGCGCGCTGGCCGAGGAGAAACCGGCCTTTGTGCTGCATGGGCTCGAAGTGGCCGGCAAGCTGCGTGCAATCACCGGCTCGAGCCGCTCGGGCAAACGCCTGATCTGCGAATTCGGCGCCATCGCCGAGGACGATCTCGGCCACACCAGCCCCGGCGATTTCCTTTTCTTCGACATCATCGAGGAAGCCTGCCAAACAGGCTTCGATGTCTATGATTTCTCGGTCGGCGACGAGCCCTACAAGCGGCTCTGGTGCGATATCGAGACCCAGCATTTCGAGGTGCTGGCGCCCCTGACGCTGAAGGGACGCGCCCTGGCGTCGGCGCTGCGGCAGGGCGCACGGGCGAAAGCCTTCATCAAGAACAACCCGACGGTCTGGAAGCTGACCAAGATGCTGCGCCGCAAGGCCGCCGGACAGGCAGCGCCCGCTCCCACGGACGACGAAAACTAGCGTTCAGAAATTCAGCGCTTCGCGGAGCGCCGGGCCGGCCCTGACCCGCAGGTCGAGATCTGCCTCGATGTGGTCGATATGGTGCAGCATCAGCCGGCTCACCAACCCGCAATCGCCGCTTTCCAGCGCGCCGACCATTTCCGTGTGCTCACTGTGTCCGCAGGCCGACACGCCGGATCGTCCGTAAAGGGCGATGACCAGCGACGAACGCGCCACCAGCTCCTCCATGAAGCGCTGCAGGATGGCATTGCCGGCGACGGAGGCGAGCAGCAGATGGAAATCGCCCGACGCCTTGATTTCGGAGCGCCGGGCGGTTGGGCCGCGCTCGGCGATGAAGCGGCCTTCCTCGTCGAGCTGCGCGCGGAACGCAGCGATATCGGTGGCTGTGACCCGCCCACAGGCGGCAATGGCTATGCCCGGCTCGATCAGCCGGCGCGATGCGAACACCTGGCGCGCTTCCTCGGGCGAAGGGTTGGCGACGAAGGCGCCACGGTTGCGCTCGGTACGCACCAGCCCCTCGAAGGACAGCATCTGCAGCGCCGCGCGCGCGACGGTGCGCGAGACGTCGAACAGCGTGCCGACCTCGCCTTCCGACAGCTTGGTGCCGGGCGTCAGCCGACGGTCGACGATGGCGTCCCGCAGATTGTCGCGAATCGCCTGGGCGCGATCCTGGTTGGCGCTGTCGGCGGAATGGATCTGATCGGCAATGTTCATGGCGATGATGGTTCCCAGCCTCTTCTAGCGCGACTCGTCGCCTGCGCACGAGAGGCAAAGTGGACACGAAGCCAAAAAAGATTGCATACGATTCTTGTGCAGATCGCGCACAATCGCCCATAATTTGTGCAATGCACAAGATAGCCTACCGGCTAGGCAGTGGGCAAGAACCCCGATTTCGCTGTCGATTCAAACGCTTGGGCCGATTGCCGCCGATTGGCACGCATAATGCATTGGTTAATGCGACCAAACGGGGAAGCCTGAATGTCCAAAGCCGCCGAGATCGACATCGTCTCCGTTTCGAAAGTGTACGGAACGACGACTGCCGTCGAGGCCATCAGCCTGAAAATACCGGCAGGCACCTATTGCTGCCTGCTTGGCCCCTCCGGCTGCGGCAAGACCTCGACGCTGCGCATGATCGCCGGCCACGAAAGCATTTCGTCGGGCGATGTCCGCCTCGGCAACATTGTCGTCACCGACCTGCCGCCGGCAAAGCGTGGCACGGCGATGATGTTCCAGTCCTATGCGCTGTTTCCGCATCTCGACCTTGTCGACAATGTCGCCTTCAGCCTGAAGATGAAGGGCGTCGACAAGGAGCAGCGCCGTGCCAAGGCGCTCGACATGCTCAAGCTGATGCAGATGGAGGCCTATGCGACGCGCCGGCCGGCGCAGCTTTCCGGCGGCCAGCAGCAGCGTGTTGCACTCGCCCGCGCTCTGATCACCGATCCCGAGGCGCTGCTGCTCGACGAGCCGCTGTCGGCACTCGACCCGTTCCTGAAGATACGCATGCGCGCCGAGCTGAAGAAATTGCAGACCTCGCTCGGCATCACCTTTGTCCACGTCACCCACAGTCAGGAGGAGGCCATGGCATTGGCGGACCTGATCGTGGTGATGAATGACGGCCGCATCGAACAGGCTGCGCCGCCACGAGATGTGTTCGAAAGGCCGGCCACCGCCTTCGTCGCGCGCTTCATGGGCGACCACAATGTCATCTCCGGCCGGGTCACCGGCGCGCGCGACGGCATGGTCGTCTTCGACGTCAATGGTGGCGCCTCGCTCGCCGCCCGCGGGCAAGGCCGGGAGGCGGGCCAGGAGGTGGGCACGCCGATCGACATCGCCATCCGCACCGACCATGTGCGCATCGGCGAAGCACCCTCTCCCGGCCTCGGCTTCACCGGCATCGTCTCCAACATCGAGTATCGCGGCGCCACGGTGAAGCTGTCGGTCACCGGTGCCGGCATCGACGATTTCACCGTTATCATCGACGATTCCGACTTCTTCGCCAAACCCGTCGCCCTTGGCGGCGCCGTACCGCTCGCCTGGGATTCCGAGGACGCCATCGTCCTCGGGCGCCTTCATTCATGAGTTCGCAAAACAAAACAGGGGAATAGGAATGACAAAAACAGTAGAAACAAAGACCGGAATTTCGCGCCGTTCGTTGCTCAAGACAGGTGCGGCCGCCGTCGGCCTCGCCGCAGGCTCGGGCGCCATTACAGGCTTCCCGACCATCTGGGCGCAGTCCAACATCACGCTGCGCCAGTTCGGCACCGGCGTGTCGAACCTGAACGCGATCGCCGACAAGTGCAAGGCCGACCTCGGCATCACGCTGGAAATGACGGCGACCGATTCGGACGCGGCCGCCCAGCGCGCCGTGACCCAGCCCGACAGCTATGACATCGCCGACATCGAATACTGGATCTGCAAGAAGGTGTTCCCGAGCGGCGTGCTGCAGCCGATGGATGTCAGTAAGCTGAAATACTACGACGAGCTGGTGCCGTTGTTCAAAACCGGCAAGCTGACGCCCGACAGCATCATTGCCCAGGGCACCGCGCCGCACACGGTCGGCTATGTCCAAGCGCAGGACTCAAAGACCTTCGCCAAGGCGCCGACCAAGTGGTTCACCATGGTGCCGACGATCTACAACGCCGATACGCTAGGCATCCGGCCCGACCTCGTCGGCCGCGACATCACCACCTGGGCCGACATCATGGACCCGGCCTTCAAGGGCAAGACCGCGATCCTCAACATCCCGTCCATCGGTATCATGGATGCGGCCATGATCATGGAGGCCACAGGCAGCATCAAATATGCCGACAAGGGCAACATGACCAAGGAAGAGATCGACAAGACGATCGACTTCCTCATCAAGGCCAAGCAGGCCGGCCAGTTCCGCGCCTTCTGGAAGTCGTTCGACGAGAGCGTCAACCTGATGGCATCGGGCGAAGTGGTCATCCAGTCGATGTGGTCGCCGGCCGTCGCCGCCGTCCGCTCCAAAGGCATCGCCTGCCGCTTCCAGCCGCTCAAGGAGGGCTACCGCTCATGGGGCGGCGGCCTTGGCCTTGCCGCCCATCTCAAGGGCGCCGAACTCGACGCGGCCTACGAATACATCAACTGGTATACGTCGGGCTGGGTCGGCGGCTATCTCAACCGCCAGGGCTACTATTCCGCCAATATGGTCTCGGCCAAGAAGTTCATGTCCGACGACGAATGGGGCTACTGGATCGAAGGCAAGCCGGCCAAGGGCGAGATCAAGGCGCCGGACGGCACCGTCATGGAAAAGGCCGGCGCCGTGCGCGACGGCGGCTCGTTCGAAGAGCGCATGGGCAAGGTCGCCTGCTGGAACTCGGTCATGGACGAGGACCGCTACATGGTGAAGCGCTGGAACGAGTTCATCGCGGCGTAGAGCGGACGCGTTCACTGGGATGTTGCGATCCTTCGCGCCCCCCTCTGTCCTGCCGGACATCTCCCCCACTTGGGGGGAGATTGGCAGCGTCATGGCCGGCTCTTCGTTAGCAACGTTGGAGTTTGGCGAAGGCCGTTATGAGAGTTCGATCTCCCCCCTCGTGGGGGAGATGTCCGGCAGGACAGAGGGGGGCGCGAAGGATCGCAAGTCATCGCGATCACGCGGAGGATTTTCCCAATGACAGTCGCGCTCGAACGCCCCGCCATCGCAGCAGCCAAGCCCGCCAGACGCCGGCGCTTCTCCATCAGTGCCGTCACGCCCTACCTCCAATCGGCGCCGCTGGCGCTCATCCTCGGTGCGTTCCTGCTCTTGCCAATCATCATGATCGTCGTCGTCTCCTTCTGGGATTATGACTTCGCCGCCATGTATCCGGATTTCCTGACGACGAACTATTTCGACGTGCTGGGATCATGGGTCACCTGGAAGACCTATCTCAGCACCATCAAATTCGCTGCCATCGTCTGGGCCCTGACCTTGTTCATCGGCTTCTGGGTGGCCTATTTCCTCGCCTTCCATATCCGCACCACCGCCATGCAGATGGTGCTGTTCCTTGTCTGCACGGTGCCGTTCCTGACCTCCAACATCATCCGCATGATCTCGTGGATCCCGGTGCTTGGCCGCAACGGGTTGATCAACTCGGCGCTGGTGCAGTTGGGGCTGGTGCCAAAACCCATCGAATGGCTGCTCTATTCGGAATTCGCCGTGGTGCTGGCCATGGTGCATCTCTACACGCTGTTCATGGTAACGCCGATCTTCAACACGTTGATGCGCATCGACCGCTCGCTGGTCGAGGCCGCGCGCGATGCCGGCGCGTCCGGCTGGCAGGTCTTGTGGAACGTCGTCATCCCGCTGGCCAAGCCCGGCATGGCGATCGGCACCATCTTCGTCGTCACGCTGGTGATGGCCGATTTCTCCACTGTGCAGGTGATGTCGGGCGGCCAGAGCGCGTCGGTCGCACTGATGATGAAGAACCAGATGTCGCTGCTGCAGTATCCCGCAGCCGCCGCCAATGCCGTAGTGTTGCTGGTGTTGGTACTGTTGATGGTCGCGGGCATCCTGCGCATCGTCGACATCCGCAAGGAGCTTTGAGGTGAGCCACGAAAAACGCACCCTCGAATTCTATGTGCTTGCGGTCTTCTTCACTCTGTTCGTGCTGTTCCTCTACGGCCCGCTGTCGGCGATCCTGATCCTTTCTTTCCAAGGCGAGACCGGCGGCCTCACCTTCCCGCTCAATGGCGTGTCGCTGCACTGGTTCGCCAATCTGTTCGAGCGCCAGGCGGTCGGCGATTTCGGCGGGAGCTTCAAGCGCTCGCTCGTGCTCGGCCTTATGGTGATGATCGTCACCGTCGTCGTGTCGCTGCTGGCAGGGCTCGCTTTCCGGCAAAAATTTCGTGGCGCCACCGCTTTGTTCTACCTGGCGGTCGCCAGCCTCGTAGTACCCTCGATCATCATTTCGCTCGGCATCGGCGTCGTCTTCCAGCAGGTCGGCTTCCGCCCAGCCTGGTACACATCGGCCTTCGGCGCGCACCTGACCTGGACCTTGCCCTTCGGCGTGCTCATCATGTTCGCCGTCTTCAACCGCTTCTCGCCCGCCTATGAGGAAGCCGCGCGTGACCTGGGCGCCAACTCCTGGCAGACCTTCGCCCATGTCGTGCTGCCGATGATCGCGCCGAGCCTGATCGGCGTCGGCCTGTTCGGCTTCACGCTGTCCTATGACGAGTTCGCCCGCACGCTGATGACGTCGGGCACCTTCAACACGCTGCCGCTCGAGATCTACGGCATGACCACCAATGTCACGACGCCGGTGCTCTACGCGCTGGGCACGGTGACCACCGTGTTCTCCTTCCTGGTGATCCTGGCCACACTGGGCGCCATCCTCTATGTTGGCCGCAGGCGGGCCAGGGTTTGATTGTGCAGATACTGGTGGTGAACCCCAACACGACGGCGAGCATGACCGAGACGATCGCGGCGGCGGCGCGCGGCGTTGCCGGCGCCGGGACCGAGGTGATCGCGGTCACCTCCTCGATGGGCCCGGCCTCGATCGAGGGCTATTATGACGAGGCATTGGCCGTGCCCGGCCTTTTGATGGAGATCGCCGCCGGCGAACGTGCCGGGGCTCAGGCCGCCATCATCGCCTGCTTCGACGATACCGGCCTGGATGCGGCACGCGCCATGGCCTCCATTCCGGTCATCGGCATCTGCGAGGCCGCACTCAGTGTCGCCTCCTACATTGCCCAGCGCTTCACAGTGGTGACGACCACCGAACGCTCGCGTGTCCCTGTCGAGGGGCTGGTGCAGCGCTATGGCATGGCCGGGCGTGCCCGCGTGCGCGCCGCCGACATTCCCGTACTCTCGCTTGAAGACGCTGCTTCCGGCGCTGTCGAGAAACTGCGCGCCGAGATCGCCCGCGCCATAGCGGAAGACCGCGCCGAGGCCATCGTGCTCGGCTGCGCCGGCATGGCCGACCTGGCACACCGGTTGCAGCAAGAGTTCGACCTGCCCGTCATCGACGGCGTCGGCGCCGCCCTCAAACAGGCCGAGGCGCTGATCGCATTGGGCCTGTCGACCTCGAAGCGCGGCTCCTATGCTAGTCCGCTGGCCAAGCCCTATCGCGGCGTGCTGAAATCCTTCTCGCCGGGGGTGGTCGCCGCGGAGTGAACGCTATGAAGCCTACCGTCCGCGCATTGTCTCCGCCGGAACTGACCGTTCTCATCGACTGGGCGGCGGCTGAAGGCTGGAACCCTGGCCTTGACGATGCCGCGGCGTTCCGGCCAACCGATCCTGAAGGGTTCATCGGCGCTTTTGTCGACAACGAGATGACCGCCGCCATCTCGGCTGTCGCCTATGGCGGCAACTTCGGTTTCATCGGTCTCTACATCTGCCGACCAGACATGCGCGGCAAAGGCCATGGCAAAGCAGTCTGGAATGCGGGCATGGCCAGGCTGGCCGGCCGAACGGTCGGCCTCGACGGGGTCGCCGCGCAGCTGGCGAATTATCGCCGCACGGGATTCAGCTCGGCGTACGAAACCATCCGCTTCAGCGGCCGTATCGCGACCCCGCCCGTCCGAAGCGAAGGGGTGCGCATGATAACCACGCAACTCGTGCCCGACATCATCGTCTATGACGCCCGCTGTTTCCCCGCGCCTCGACGAGCCTTCCTGCACCGCTGGGCGCAGCCGCCGCATTGCGGGTTCGCCGCGATCAGTTCACTCGGCACCATAGGCTACGCCGTGGCTCGTCCCTGCCGTTCGGGTTACAAGATCGGCCCGCTGTTTGCCGACGACACCGAGACGGCGATGCAGCTCATGGGCAGTCTGGCTGCCGCATGCGAAGGTGGCGACCTGCATATCGACGTTCCTGCCGAAAATTTCGATTTCACCACGGCGCTTTCAGCAATTGGTTTCAGGCCGACCTTCACCACCACGCGCATGTACAAGGGCCCGCCTCCGAAGGTCGACTCGCGCCGAATATTTGGCGTGACGACCCTGGAGTTGGGGTAGATCCCGGCGCCGACTGACAGGCTTGGTTTTTCGGGAGCCGGCGGGCGATGGACGAGCCGATCCGTAGTAGCGCCGCCTAAGTCGAATTGTCTGATGTCTCAGGCGGCGCTACGTCGTCCCGGCACGGGGTTACCCGGCGTCTCGTGGCCGATCGGCGTCACCAGAGTGAGGTCGGGATAGCCGCTTTCGATCAGCTCGACGGCGGCCTGCGCCACCTCATCGTCCGCCTGCAGCATGGACATGAAGACCTCGGTGCTGTCGCCGACCAGTCGGCTGATGCCTTGCGCATCGGCCGGTCCGCATTCGACGATGACCAGATCATAGGCGGTGGTCAGCGACTGCATGATGATCGGCAGCCGGTCGGCGGCGCGCATGGCGCGAACCGGATCGGCGGTGCCGACGGGAACGACATGGCAGTCCGAATAGAGGTCGGCGTGGATGACGTCGCTGAACTGCGCTTCCGAAGCCAGCAGATTGGTGATGCCGGGGAAAAGTCCGCTGTCCAGCATCGGCCGCGAGGCGGCACCTGACGCCGTGAGATCGAGCAGCAGCACGCGCAGGCCAGCGTCGGAGACTTCGCGCGCTACCAGCACTGCCGATGCAGCCGCCTCATCGCCTTCGGGCGACACGAAGATGGCGCGCGCAGCACCGCTGGCGATCAGCTTTTCCGCCGCCTTCTCGACATCGATCTCGCCAAGGCTGGAGCGGACAGGTTCGGCTTGCGGTTCGGAACCGGCAGCCGCTGCTCCTTCCAGCACTGAAGGAGCCGGCTCGGGCTCTGGCACCAGTTCAGACTCCACGGTCGTCGGCTGATCGTCCACTTCCACGACCTCAGGAGCCGGTTCCGGGTGGACGACCGGCGCCGACATTGCCGGCATCGCAACCTGCTCGATACGCTCGAAGCGCGCCCCTGGGGCCGGACGCATGGCGCGGCCGGAAAACAGCTCCTGCAGCAGCGTGATGACCGACATCAGCAGCAGCGAGCCGACTAAGGCGGCGCCGACGATCGGCACGAGCTTGGGGAAATAGGGTTCCGACGGCACGCGCGCCTCGGAAAACACGCTGGCATCGACCGGCAGGTAATTCTTGCGCGAGGACACTTCGCGGAAGCTCGCCATATAGGATTCAAGCTGCTGGCGCCGGACGTTCGCCTCGCGCTGCAGCGCATCCAGCTGGACCTGCTCCTCGCCGGCCCGCGACGACGCCGCTTTCAGCTTGTTGACGTCCGATATCAGCTGGTTTTCGCGCGCCTGGGCGGTCTGCGCCTGCGTCAGCAACCCGCGCATGATTTTTTGCGCTTCGTTGCGGATCTGGCCGTCGAGATCGGCAAGCTGCGACCTCATCGCCCGCAGGCGGGGATGGTTGTCGAGCAAGGTGGTGGAAAGATCGGCGATGTTGGTTCTGAGCTCGATCTGACGCTCACGCAGCCGCTGGATCAGATCGGAAGACAGCACTTCGGGTACAGCGTCCAGCGAACCGCCATTCTGCAAAGCCTGGCGCACCCTTTCGGCCGTCGCCTCGGCCGAAGCGCGGCTGGCGCGCACACGCGACAGTTCGGTCGATAGCTCGGACAATTGCTGTGTCGCCAGCACCGAATTGTTGCCGCCCATCAACAGGTCCGACTGGGCGGAACGGAAGGCCGCGACCTTGGCCTCTGCATCCCTGACCTGCTTCTGCAGATCGTCGATTTCCGGCCCGAGGAAGGCGGTCGCGGCGGCGTTCGACTTGGTCTTGGCGTCCGCCTGATAGGCCAGGTAGGCCTTGGCGATAGCGTTCGGAATGTCAGCGGCAAGCTGGGGATCTTCAGAGGAAAATTCGACGGCGATGACGCGGGTCTTTTCCACGCCATAAACATTGAGCTTGTCGCGCATCTTCGTCAGCACGCGCTCTTCGAGCGGAATTTCTTCCGGATCGCTCTTCAGCCCGGCAATGACCAGGAGCCGGGTGACCGGCGACATGCCGAGCGCATAGTTGAACTCGGGCTTGTCGCCCAGCTTAAGGTCGGCAGCCACCTGCTTGAGAATGTCGGACGAGGAAATGACCTGAACCTCGGTTGCTACACCTTCCGCATCGAGCACAGGTTTGTCGTCTTCATTGGTGCCGGCAGGCCGCGTATAGGCCGATTCGCTCAACTGGATTTTCAGCTGCGTCGTGGCCTTATAATGTGGCGTGGCAAGCCACGCGAACGCGAAGGCGAGACCAGTGACGAGAAGCGTGATCACAAGAACGCGCAGCCAGTTCCGCGCCAGGCTGGCGAAGAGCTGTCTCAGGTCGACATCGACATCTGCGGCCGCGGACTGGTCGGACATGCATTCCTGCTCCGGACATGAGGCTAGATGGTAGCGTAAACAACTATGGTAACTCAGCCGTTAAGATCGCGGTAAGCAGCTGTTAGGGTTTGCTGACATCCGGTAAACAAAGCCAGCAAAACTATACGGCTTTTTGTCGATTGCCGCCAAATCGGCCGCGTCCCTTTACCGGCCATTAACCCTAACAGGATGATAACGAACCCAGATCCTTAAGGTTTGCCGCCGTGTCCTGGCGGCCATAGCGACGAAGGTGTGTGTCCGATCATGAAAAGCGCTGCTGGTCTGTTTCGCGCTCTGCTGGCCGTGTCGATGCTCGCCGGCTGCTCCAGCTACCGGCCGACGCCGGCGGCCTTCCACGAGGTACTCGACCAGCCCTATCGGCTCGGCGCCGGCGACCGTGTCCGCGTCACCGTGTTCGAACAGGACGGTCTGACCAACACCTACAGTGTCGATCAGTCCGGCTACATGTCCTTCCCGCTGGTCGGCGCGGTGCCGGCGCGCGGCCACACGGCCCAGCAGCTGGAAAAAGCGCTCGCCGACAAACTGCGCCAAGGCTATCTGCGCGACCCCGACGTGTCGGTCGAGATCGATCGCTACCGGCCGATCTTCGTCATGGGCGAAGTGGGCGCCGCCGGCCAGTATTCCTACGTGCCGGGCCTCACCGTGCAGAAGGCCATCGCGATTGCCGGAGGTTTCTCGCCGCGCGCCAACCAGGAAAGCGTCGACATCACCCGCGACATCAACGGCAAGGTGATGACAGGCCGGGTGGTTACCTCCGATCCGCTGCTGCCGGGCGACACGGTCTACGTTCGCGAACGCCTGTTCTGACATCAACGTGGCGGACCAGCTCAGGATCGTCCACTGCTTTCGCTCACCCGTCGGCGGGATCTTCCGGCATGTGCGCGACCTGACGGAGGCCCAGCTCGCCGCCGGACATGTTGTCGGCATCGTCTGCGATTCGACCACCGGCGGCGAATACGAGGAACGCCTGTTCGACCAGATGAAGGACAGCCTGGCGCTCGGCATCCATCGCACGCCGATGCAGCGCCATGTCGGGCCGGGCGACTTCGCCTCGGCCTGGCGTACCTATCGAATCATCAAGGAATTGCGGCCGGACGTGTTGCACGGGCACGGCGCCAAAGGTGGCGCCTATGCCCGTCTGTTCGGCTCATTGTTGCGGGTATCTAGGTCTCGCGTAGCCCGCCTCTATTCGCCGCATGGCGGCTCCCTCCACTATGACGAAACGACGACGACCGGGAAGCTGTTCTTCGCGCTCGAGCGCTTCATGGCGCGCTTCACCGACTGCCTGCTGTTCGTCTCCGACTATGAGCGGCGCACCTATCGCAAGAAGGTCGGCGAACCGCCTATCCCGAACACGCTGGTCTATAACGGCCTGCGCGCCGCCGAGTTCGAACCGGTGGTCGCACAGCCCGACGCAGCCGACCTGCTCTACATCGGCATGATGCGCGACCTCAAAGGGCCTGACATTTTCATCGAGGCGCTGGTGCTGGCCGGGTCCCAGCTTGAGCGCCGCTTGACCGCGGTCATGGTCGGCGATGGCGACGACCTGCCGCGCTACCATGCGCAGGTGAAACGGCTGGGCCTCGAAAAACAGGTCCGCTTCTTGCCGCCTATGCCAGCCAGGGAGGCATTTTCGCTGGCCGATCTGGTCGTCGTCCCCTCCCGCGCGGAAGCCATGCCCTATATCGTTCTGGAGACGCTAGCGGCCGGCAGGCCGATGATCGCCACGGCCGTCGGCGGCATTCCCGAAATCTTCGGTGAGGGATCCCCTGCCCTGATCCGTCCCGATCCGCGCCAACTCGGCGACAAGGTGGGTGAAGCGCTGCGCGATCTCGACGCCTACCGGCGCGTCATGCCCGATACGGCCAGCCTCAAGGCGCGATTCGGCGCCGATGTGATGGCCGCCGAAATCGAAAAGGCCTATTTCGCCGCACTTAACAGATAGACGACCCTCCAAAACCACAAGTTGTCTCAAGGTTTTTTTAGCTCTCTTTCTGCTATCGTCATCGCGGAAGCTTGTGGGAAACCCGATGAACGAGACCGACCCCACGCGCCGCTTTTCGGCCGATGCGGTGCGCAAATTCGACAGTCCTGCCGAGAGCCCCACGCCCGGCGGCATGAACAGTGTTGCCCGCCAGGTCGCCTCGCAATACCGGCGCGATACGATGTCGCCGGTCATGGTCAGCGGCGTATTGCGCATAGGCGAATTCGGCTTGCTGTTCCTGTCGGGGCTCGCGCTCTACTTCCACTTTGTCGGCTTCTTCAACTATCTCGCCTGGCAATATCCGCTGACCATTGCCGCGGCGTCATTCGTGGCCGTGGTGCTGCTCGACGTCAGCGATTGCTACCAGATCTCCGCCTTGATGCGACCGATCTCCAATCTCGGCCGCGTGCTGATGGTCTGGGCCGGCACCTTCGCGCTGATGGCGCTGACGGCCTTCATCATGAAAATGTCGGAGGATTATTCGCGTCTGCTGTTCGGCACCTGGTTTGTCGTCGGCCTGCTTCTGCTGTTCGGCCTCAGGCTGGTGATGTCGAAGCTGATCCGGCGCTGGGCGCGCAACGGCCGCATGGAACGCCGCGCCGTCATCGTCGGCGGCGGCAAGGCGGCCGAGATGCTGATCCGCTCGGTCGAGAAGCAGCCAGACAACGACATCCGTATCTGCGGCATCTTCGATGACCGCGGCGACAAGCGCTCGCCGCCGATCGTGGCCGGCTATCCCAAGCTCGGCACCATTTCGGAGCTGATGGAATTCGCCCGCATCGCGCGCATCGACATGCTGATCGTGTCGCTGCCGCTGACTGCCGAAACGCGCGTGCTGCAACTGCTGAAGAAGCTGTGGGTGCTGCCGGTCGACATCCGGCTCTCGGCGCATTCCAACGCGCTGCAGTTTCGCCCGCGCGCCTATTCCTACATCGGCTCGGTGCCGATGCTCGACATCTTCGACAGGCCGATCAACGACTGGGATTCGGTCGCCAAGCGCGCCTTCGACATCGTCTTCTCGCTGATCGGCATCATCCTGTTTTCACCGGTGATGCTGGCGACTGCCATCGCCATCAAGCTCGACAGCAAGGGTCCGGTGCTGTTCAAGCAGAAGCGGCACGGCTTCAACAATGAGATCGTCGAAGTCTACAAATTCCGCTCCATGTATACCGACCGCTCCGACCCGACCGCCAAGCAGACGGTGACCAAGAACGATCCGCGCGTCACCCGCGTCGGCCGCTTCATCCGCAAGAGCTCGATCGACGAGCTGCCGCAGTTCTTCAACTCGCTGTTCGGCACGCTGTCACTGGTCGGTCCGCGCCCGCATGCGATTGCCGCGCAGTCGCACAACCTTCTCTACAATGAGGTGGTCGACGGCTATTTCGCCCGCCACAAGGTCAAGCCCGGCGTTACCGGCTGGGCGCAGATCAATGGCTGGCGCGGCGAGATGGACACCAATGAGAAGATCCGCATGCGCACGGAATACGACCTCTATTACATCGAGAACTGGTCGATGCTGTTCGATCTGCGCATCCTGCTCATGACGCCGCTGCGGCTGCTCAACACGGAAAACGCCTATTGAGCGCGATTTCCCATGATGTGCCGAAGGCTGCGGTCAATGCCAAGCTGATCGCGCTGATATCCTCGGGCGCGGTGTTTTTCGGCGTCTTCCTGTCAGGCTTCGTCATCGACGAACCGGCGCCCTACGATCTTTTCATGCTCGGGCTGATCGGGGTGTGGGTGCTGTTTGGCCTGCGCATATCGCGCGCCGCCGTGCCGCTGCTCGTGCTGCTGATCACGATGAACATCGGCGGCATGATTGCCATGACGCAGATGGCCGATCTCGCCAACACACCGCTCTATCTCGCCGTCTCGCTGTTTCTCGCGTTCACCGCGGTGTTCTTCTCGTCGGTGACGGCGGTGCAGCCCGGCCTCTACCGGCTGATCTTCATCGCCTATGTCGTCTCCGCGGTGGTGACCTCGCTGCTCGGCATTGCCGGCTATTTCCACGCTTTCCCGGGCGCTGAAATCTTCACCAGATACGACCGCGCCCAGGGCGCCTTCCAGGATCCGAACGTGTTCGGACCATTCCTGGTGCTGCCCGGCATCTATCTGCTCTATCTCCTGTTGACCGGCTCGATCGCGCGCATGCCGCTTCTGGCGGTGCCGCTGCTGATCATCACCGCTGGCATTTTCTTCTCCTTCTCGCGCGGCGCCTGGGGCATGTTCGCCGTCTCGGCCATCCTGCTCACCGGCGCCCTGTTCCTGCAAAGCAACAGCGGCAAGTTCCGGCTGCGCGTCATCATCATGAGCATTGCCGCCGTCACCCTGCTGGTGGTCGCCATGATCGTCATCCTGCAGCTGCCCGGCGTCGGCGAGATGTTTTCCAGCCGCGCCCAGCTCGAACAGAGCTACGACACGGCGCGCCTTGGCCGCTTTGCCCGCTACACGATCGGCTTCGAGATGGCGCTCGAACATCCGCTCGGCATCGGCCCGCTGGTGTTCGGCACCATTTTCGGCGAAGACACGCACGACATCTGGCTGAAGACGCTGATGGATTATGGCTGGCTCGGCTTCGTCTCGTTCCTGTCGCTGACGCTGTGGACGATCGCGGCCGGCTTCCGCATCCTTTTGCGCGACCGGCCGTGGCAGCCCTATCTGCTCTGCGCCTACGTCGCTTTCATCGGCAATATCGGGCTCGGCACCTTCATCGACATCGACCACTGGCGCCATGTCTACCTGCTGCTCGGCCTGATCTGGGGCGCGATCGCGCTGGAATACAGGCATCAGCGCGGGTTGCGGGCGGTGGCGCAACCGAACCGATGGGAAAGCAGACGGGTTCGAGTGGCCCCGCCCTCGGGACGAATTGCGACCGACGATTATCTCGCGATACCGGTCACCCGCTCGGGATACTGCACTGCCAGCATCGATTTGTCGGCTTGATCGGCGAAGATGGCGCTGACCTTTTCGGCGTCGAATCTCGCCCTGCGTTTGCGCTTCTCGTCGTTCAACAAGATGCCGCTGATGGCATCGAACTTGCGGCCAAAATTCTTCATCAACCCTCTCTTGACCGGCCAGCTGCGGCTGAAGCGTCCTGCCCAGGGGGTGCCTTTCGCCAGGTCGCGATAGACCGCCATGGCGTCGACCTCGACACCGACTGGCCGGGGCTCCCAGGGTTTGCCCCACGCGAAGTGCCGAGCATAGCACCTGCTGAAAGGAATCTGGCTGCTGTAGTTGGTCATCACGTTCCAGAACGGGTGCATCGTCTGCCATCGGCCTTCGAAGGCCACGTTCAATGCGCCCTGATCCATTCCGTAGACATGCTCGGACGCCAGCTGCCGCGTACGCTCCAGAAGCCCCTCAGCCCTGAGCAGGGGCATGTTGAAGAGAAGAACGCCGGCGTTGAATTTCGGCGCTCCAGGCTGCATCGGCAGATGTTGCCTGTACTTTGCATCGAAGTAACTCTGCTCGTCGTGAGCGGCCAGCAACGGTGCATTGAGCGGGGTGTTGCAGAGATCGGCTATCGATCGGTTGAAAAGCACATCGGCGTCTGAATAGGCGATGCGGTCGTATGGCTCGAATTCAGGCAATTGATCGGCAAACAGCCTGATGTAGGTCGCAAGGGTGGGATGCGTTCCACGGTTGAAGTTCGTCGCCTCCATGAATTTCGTCACGTCGATGATGCCGATCCTCCCATCGAGCAAACGCTCGCCGGCAACCCGGTCTTCGGCGGAGATCATGCCAGTGTGCAGGATAAAGCCGTCGACCGGTGCCGAAACATCCAGGACGCGGCGAGCCGCCAGACAGGCAAAGGGGAAGAATTTTTGGTCGGCAGCAAAAAAGAAACATGATCTCTGTTGCATGCTACAATACCCGCCCGTTGACTGTGGCCCGTCGTAGCGGCTCAAGCGAACCCTCCCAGTACTTCTGGGAAACTGACAGCCAGGGCCCCGGAATCAGCTTGCTCCGCATAGATCTTGTGGGTCTTGCGGCCATCATAGTAAGCTCGCCGTTTCTTTCTCTTATCGTTGAGCAGAAGCCCCCGAGCGGCATCGATCCGGCGCCCCAGCCTCTTCAGCACGCCTCGCTCGAATGGAATGCGTTGCCGAAAGCGTTGAAGCCAAGGCGTGTCCTTCGCAAGGTCGCGATAGACCGCCAAGGCGTCGAGCTCTACGCCGACCTGGCTTCCCCATGGCTTGCTGCCTGAAAAATGCCGGGCGTATGCCTGAGAGAATCGATACTCTTTCGTGTAGTTGGACATCAAATTCCAGTTCGGATGCATCGTCTGCCACTTGCCTTCGAAAGCGATGTTTAGCGCGTTCTGGTCGTTCAGCTTTTTCTCGATGGCGACTTGACGGGTATGCTCCAAAAGCGATTGGGCACGCACAGATATCATGTCAAACAGCAGCACGCCCGAATTGAAGTACGGAGCTCCCGGCTGCATCGAGAGCTTCTGCCGATAGGTCGGCAGGAAATACATATAATCATCATGGGCCGCCAGCAGCGGGGCCTGAAGCTTCTGGCCTGTCAGGTCGCCAATGTCTCGGTTGAACAACACGTCGCAGTCCGTGTACGCGATACGATCATAAGCTTCGAATTCAGGTATCTGGTCCGCAAACAGTCGAATGAACGCGGCAATGCCGCTGTCGCGAAATCCGGATCTCACCTTCTCCATGAACGACGAAACGTCGACCAGTTCGACTTGACCCTTGAGCAGGCGCCGCGCCACACGCATGTCATCGTCGCCTGCGCCAACGTAAAGAATGAAGCCTGGCGTCGTCGGCGCCGAGACGTCCAATATTCTGCGCGCTGTCAAGCATGCATACGGAAAATAGCCCCCGTCAGCCGCAAGAAAAAAGCAGGAGTTCACGTCCAATCCTTCTCGTCGCTCGAGCGCGAGCCATATCCCCTTGGTGTTTCATCGACAAGTTGGATGTTGGTGCTCACTATTGAACGTTTGCCTGGATATTTGGGTGCGTCCCACTTTCTCAGCTATCCGCAGAGCCGCCGCGATTCGGCACGCTGTCGCCAAGCGAGGTGATATTCGTTCGGCTCGTTCACATGCGCCGTTTTAGCCCTTGCACCACAACTCTCGAAAATATAAGGCTTTGCGCGGTCCGGAGTGTAGCGCAGCCCGGTAGCGCACTTGACTGGGGGTCAAGGGGTCGTCGGTTCGAATCCGGCCACTCCGACCAAACAACACAGGCGACTAGCTGCTTCCCCCAAAGTGGCCATGCAATTTCTCAGCCCCACTGCAGCGACCAGCAAGATGCGTTCTTACGGTGTCGCACCGGCATGTCGCTCCAAGAAAAATTCGATCGGGCCGGTAAGAAAAGCAGCCTCCTGCTTGATCTTCTCGTCGCTCCATTCCCACCACCGGATCGCCAGCAACTTCCCAATGACATCATCTGAAAAGCGATAGCGGATGAGCTTGGCCGGGACCCCGCCGACGATGGCGTATGGCGGCACATCCCTGGTGACGACGGCCCCGGCCGCTACAATGGCGCCATCGGCGATGTGAATGCCTGGCATGATCAGCGCATCGCGGCCGATCCAAACATCATTGGCAATGGTGATGCCCACGGGTTCGCCACCGTGCTCAGTGGGATCAACTGATTCCATCAAGCGGCTATGGATCGGGAATGTGGTTGCAGCCCAGGGCGTGTGACTTCCCCCCGAACACTCAAAGCTGACATTGCCGGCCACCGAACAAAACGCCCCTATGGTCAACGGAGTGGCGGCAGACGTTCCAAACACCTTCCTCCGGCTCACCCCATAGGTGTGACGTCCGAGGATCACGCTTGAGGGCAGCCTGGACCGAAACGGATTCCTCATGCATAGCCACCCCGTCACAGTGACTTCCTATGCTTCTGATGCCATAAATCCAAGGGCGTCCGCCACAGACGATATCTACCGGCCTTTGCAACCTGCTGGCCGACTGGCACCGAGCCGTAAGCATTAAAGAACGCATGTACGCGCGGCTCAGCGAACTGCTTTTTGCCTCGGGTGTTGTAGTGCCGGATCGGCAGGCGATGCGGGCTGATGGTTCGGCCGTTTTGAGAAAGGGCTACCCCGAGGCAAAACTGCTCCGGCGCCCATGTGTCGGTCACCTCATGAACCACCTTGATAGCGGCGAAAGCGTCAACCATAGCACTGAGGCTTTCTCGGTGAATTCCAACGATGCCGCTGTTCCACATCGGCTCCTGGCCGGTCAAAACCTGGCCACCGATGCTGATGTTCTTGCCCGGCAGCGCACGTTGATAGATGCGGTGCTTCCCTTCGCACAGGCGCATGATGGAGTGGATCGCAGAAATCGAGTGGAAGCCCTTCGACGGGTCACCCACCGGGTACATGTCGGTGTCCATGAAAAGCAGCCGATCAGCTCGCCGCAAAAGCTCACGCATCGTCCCGGCCTTGATGCCGAAATGATAGCTTCCACCGAAAGACCACTGCTCTTTCTGTTCGGTCGTTATAAGCATTGTCTCAATGGGATAACCGCGAAAGAGTTCAGGCCTGTCCGTTGCGACAGTTATTCTGGCGGTCGGGCAATGGTGCAAAAGCTTGAGGGCGCTGAGCAGCGCGCCGCGATGGTAAAGCTCGTTCTCACCATAGGCGATGTAACCAAAAACGTCGTTCATTCCGCCACGTATAATGGGTCGTTCAATCTTCTACTAGCTGCGCTCGCAGTCGTTTTGCTCCCAGAAATCTCCTGCTGAAATCAGCCGACGATTCGCTACTGGCACACATCGACCCATTCGGCGCCGACAATCTGTGCCATGCGCTGCGGGCTGAGCCTTACAGCGGCGTTGGTGGCGCCGGCCGCGGGCACGACTTCATCGAAGGCGCGCAGCGAGACGTCGCAATAGACCGGCAGCGGCGCCGGCAGGCCGAATGGGCAGACGCCGCCGACGGGATGGCTGGTAATCGCGACAACCTCGTCGGCGTCAAGCATGCGCGGCTTGCCGCCGAAACGGTCCTTGAATTTGCGGTTGTCGAGCCTCGACATGCCGCCGGCCACGATCAGCATGGTCTCACCGCCGACGCGCAGGCAGATGGTCTTGGCGATCTGCGCCGGCTCCACGCCATGCGCCTCAGCCGCCAGCGCCACCGTCGCGGAACTCGCTTCGGTGACGAGCACTTCGACATCGGGCGCATGGGCAGCCAGGAAGGCGCGCACGGATTCAAGGCTCATCTCGGCATTGTCCCATTCGAAAACGGTTAGCGTTCACACTGGATAGCTTCACGCTCGGTCGGCGGCAACCTCCCCGCCCCTCGACGGCTGCAGCGGTACCAGGCCGGGCGGGTCGCGCCGCATGTCAGCAACACAAGGCGCATCCCCCGTGCGGGAGATGTGTTCGGGCTGCTGCATTGGTAGGTCGCAATGGATCAGGGCCGGCGCTGATGCTGTGCTCCCACGACCAACCGGAGAGATCATCATGCTCAAGCTCGCCTCGGCTCTGGCGCTGCTGCTTATCGGGACGGCACCGCTGCTTGCCGACGACATGCCGATAAACGCGAACGCCATCAAATGGGGCCCTGCTCCTGCTGTGCTGCCCGCCGGCGCGGACGTGGCTGTCATCGCCGGGGACCCCTCGAAGGACGGCATCTACGTGCTGCGGTTGAAGCTGCCGGCCGGCTACAGGATTGCCGCGCACAACCATCCCACCTCGGAATATGTGACGGTGATTTCCGGCAATTTTCATATCGGCATGGGCGACAAGCTCGACGAGACCAAGGGCATCGAACTGACCGCCGGCGGCTTCGGCGTAGCCCCACAGGGAATGAACCATTACGCCTGGACGACAAGCGCTACGATCGTCCAGGTTCATGGCGAGGGGCCGTTCGCGATCCCTACGTCAACCCGGCGGACGATCCGAGCAAGAAGTGACATTCGCCGTTGGGCGAATGCAACAAGCCCGCCAGGGCAAACCATGGCGGGCTTGTTGAACGACGCTTGGCCGTTGTTTATGAAACGGACCGGTTTTCCACAGGCGCCGTGGGCGCCGGGGCATCGATCAGGGCCGTTTCCGGCAATTGCAATGCTGCGGCGATCCGACGAAGTTTCGTCGAATCGGTGTCCTTGCCGCTCTCTATGTCGGCAATCTCGCTGGTCGACAGACCGCAGGTCAGGGAAAGCTCTTCAATACTGTATCCCTTTGTCTCCCGGATGGCTTTGAGGCCGGGGTGCTCGAGCGCAACGTCGGCCGCCAGCCTGGAGAAGGGTTCGTGTTTTGCAGTTTGGGGCATTGGCAACTCCATGGGGCTAAAGAGTTTTGGATCAAATGATAGGGTGTTGCCTGAGAGCCGGGACAATGCCCGCTTGACGGCGATTTGCCAAGGCCCAAACCGACCGTCACAGCATCGTGAACCGGCGTCAAAACCGCAGGCGCCAGGGCACATATAGGATCTCCGCCCCGATCTCCCAATCAAGTTCTTTTGAAGGGCCGCAGGCCGAAGTGTTCAGCGGTTTTGCGCCGCTCGCGCGTTAGCCTGATGTTGCTGGCAGCCGCATCGGGCCAGCTTTTCCCAAGAGGATCAGATCCATGACATTCAAGACATCAGCCATCGTGCTCGCCACGATTTCAGGCCTCGCTGGCGCGAGCATGGTCGCGGCGCAAGCCGCCGAGGCCGTGCGCATTCGCGGCACGGTGACCGCCTTTGCCGGAGCGACGCTGACGGTGAAGACCCGCGAAGGCGCTACCGACGCCATCGCGCTGGCTGAAGGGTGGAAGATTTCCGGCGTCGCCAAGGCGGATGCCGGGGATATCAAGCAAGGCGATTTCCTCGGCATTGCCTCTGTTTCGAAGGCCGATGGCGGCAGCGGCGCGCTCGAGGTGGTGATCTTCCCGGCCGCGCTGAAGGGCGCCGGCGAAGGCGACCGCCCGTGGGATCTCGAGCCCAACAGCCGGATGACCAACGGCACGGTCGCCGATGTCACCGAGATTGCAGGTCGCACGGTGACGCTGACCTACGACAATGGCCAGAAAAAGCAGATCGCGATCCCGCAGACGACGCCGGTGGTGACCTTCGCGCCGGCGACGCCCGCCGACCTCAAGCCTGGCGCTGTGGTGTTCGTCAACGCCGAGCGCGGCAGTGACGGCAAGCTGACCGCGGGCCGGGTCGTTGTCGGCACAAACGGCGTCATTCCGCCGATGTAAGTTGCCGACGAAGCCGCCAGACACAATCCAGAAACAAAATTCTACAGTCCGGAAAAACTGTCGAAAAGTTCGGAGGCGATAGTCATGACTGCGGGGTTCACCGGCACCGATCTTGCTCGGTGACGGCCAAATTCAGCCCGCGCAGAAAAGGAAACGAAGTCATGAAGAAGTCCCTCCTGTCGGCTCTCGGGCTGGCTTTTGCCCTGGCTGTCTCTCTGCCGCTCATCGGCGCCAGCAGCGCCGACGCAGCACCGCTGCACAAGAAGCATCACCACCATCATCATCATCACAACAAGCATCACCGCCATCACCATCACCATCACCACCACCACCACCACCACAAGAAGGTGGAGGCCAAGAAGGCCTGACACGGCCGACTTGCCCAACGGGAAGGCTGGCCCTGGAGTCCTCGCCAAGGCCGCCTTCCCGTTGGTTTTTGCCAGGCGACACGTGGAAAAGCTGAAGGCAGGATTCGATGGCGCCGATGCGCCAGAACGCGAGCAACCACAGCGCACCCCAACGAACGTATCAGGCGCAAGGCCGACAACACAGCGGTTGCCAGTTGCAGGACACCACGGGTCTCTCAATGCTGTCGGAACCCGCTAGGACGGCGCCGCGAACGCGAGCACTATTGCGATCAAAATCAAAAGCGGTCCCATCCATTTGAAATGCTTCGCGACCTGCAGCCACCATGGCTGCTGACCTTTCTGGGCCTGAAAAGGACTTTGGAGCAGCCCAAAACCAACGCCTGTCATCCACAGCCCAGCGCAGAACATGATGAACTCGTCGATGTAATTTGCGACCACGCCCGTCTCCTCCGCCGGTACCTTTGGACTGGCGTTATAGTCGCAGCCGGGAGTGGCAGAAAGCGCGGTGCCAAGTGGCGGCAATGACTGCTGCCGCCACCTGACAAGAGCCGGGCGCGGACTAGGTCTTGGCCGGCCATTTGGGCACGCCACGGTGTGACCTTCGCATGGGATGCCGCGCCGCTACCTCAGCGGCCTTCACGCGAAAATGCATGATCGATGCCGCCCCCGCCAGGCGCCGTCCGTTGGCGAAGGCTAAAAATCGACGTCGCGAAAAAACGCGAAGAAAATTCGAACCACGCATGAACCTTTGCTTTGGAGGCCGCACTAACCGGCATGGACGCCGAGAAGGCGATCCCAACACAGAAGGACGCCATGGTGGCGATCCTCGATCCAGAGAAGGAAATGCTCAAATGACCAACTTCAAGCGCATCACGCTCGCCGCGGCCCTCATCGTCTCGGCCTTCGGTTCGGCTTCCGTTCCGACCTCGGCTTTCGCCAACGGCACGCATCCCACGGGCGACGGCGGCGCGGTTTGCAAGGGCTCCGGTCATTGCCTGGTGCTCTCGATCGAGTGCAAAGGCACCTATACCGACGCCACGGACAAGAATGGCACTGTCTATGGCAAGTGCAGCCAGACCGCGCAGGTTTCGCCGCAGGCCAAGATCAAGCTCGCCAAGTAATCGGCCGCAGATCAGGGAAATGGCGGTCGTCCGCGGGACGGCCGCCATTTTCTTTTTGTTTTCGTGAATTGTTTTAGCGCCGGCTGAGCAACAGGCTGGCGAGAAGGCCGACCACGACCAACCCAACAGCAGCGGCTGTTGCCGGACGATCGCGCGCCGTCTTTTCGATCGCCCTGCCCTGCTTCCTGATCGCCGGCAGCGCATCGCTGACAAGGTCGGCAAGCTGCCCATAATAGTCCGAAGCGGCATCGCGCCCGTCCTCGTAGTAAGCACCGCCGCGTTTGGCCACGACTTTGCGCAACGCGGCGAGCTCTTTGGAAAGGGTCGCGACCTGCTTTTCGAGATCGAGATCGGAGAGGGTCGAAAGCGATACCATGATTGTTTTTCCTTCTTTTGAGAGAAGGCCAAACGCATGGCCGCAGAACCGGTTCCGGTCTGCTTGCCCGAGGGCAGCGGAAAGGTTAGCGCACCTGGTCGAGCAGGCGCTTGCACTCCAGGAGGTCAAACAGCGCCTCCTGCAGCAAGGCCCGGTTGTCGCGCGACAGTTTCGATGCGCCGGGCTGGACCGGACCTTCCTCCTCGGTCTTGCCCAGGCCGAAAAAGCGGCGGCTGGGTTTTACCTTGGGCTGGCCGACCAGCATCTCGTCATCCATGCCGCGCGGCTGGGCGGCTGGCGTCAGCGGCACCTGATCGGCCTGCCTGCGCTGCGAGATCGCTTCGACGGCAGCCATGTCGCCATTGCCGATGGCGACCAGGAAATGGTTGCCGTTCTCGCGCAGCAGTTTCTGCACGCCCTTGATCGTGTAACCCTGGTCGTAGAGCATGTGGCGGATGCCCTTGATCAGTTCGACATCCTGCGGCCGGTAGTAGCGGCGGCCGCCGCCGCGCTTCATCGGCTTGATCTGGTTGAAACGGGTTTCCCAGAAGCGCAGCACGTGCTGCGGCAGATCGAGATCCTCCGCGACCTCGCTGATGGTGCGGAAAGCGTCGGGGCTCTTGTCCATGGGCGAAATCCTCACGCTGGACGGCGATCCGGCCCAGTCTGCCGAATCGGGTATCATTTCAGCGGTTTATGAAACAATATTCAAGCCCGGCGTCAAAACGGCCCGGCGTTTTCAACCGAAGCCTGCGGCAGAACCTATTTGCCGCCCTTGGCCTTGCTGTTCTGGTGCGAGCGCAGGATACGGCTTTTCAGCACGTTCGACGACTTGAAGGTCATCACCCGGCGCGGCAGGATCGGCACTTCCTCGCCGGTCTTGGGATTGCGGCCGATGCGTTCGTTCTTGGAACGGACGTGGAAGGTGGCGAAGGACGACAGCTTCACCGTCTCGCCGCGTACGATGGCTTCGCAGATTTCGTCCAGCACCGCCTCGACGAGTTCTGCCGATTCAGTGCGTGACAAGCCGACCTTACGGTAAACAGCTTCGGCAAGGTCGGCGCGCGTAAGTGTCTTTCCCCCCATGCGACCGTCCCATCAGTTCAAAAAACATAAATCGATACAGGTAAAGGCAGAGCCTAAGTAATTGATCCGGCAAGGTCAAGGACCGAAACCGGACCGTTCGGCACTTACCAGCGAACGAGAACCGCGCCCCAGGTGAAGCCGCCGCCCATCGCTTCCAGGAGCACGAGATCACCCTTCTTGATGCGACCGTCGGCGACGGCCACCGAAAGCGCCAGCGGCACGGAAGCAGCCGAGGTGTTACCGTGCAAATCGACGGTGACCACCACCTTTTGCTCAGCAATCCCGAGCTTCTTGGCCGAAGCGTCAATAATGCGTTTATTGGCCTGATGCGGCACGAACCAGTCGAGGTCGTCGGCGGTTATGCCGGCCTGCGAAAACGTCGCCTCGATGACGTCGGTGATCATGCCGACGGCGTGCTTGAACACTTCGCGACCTTCCATCCTGAGATGGCCGACCGTGCCGGTGGTCGAGGGACCGCCATCGACGAAAAGCTTGTCCTTGTGGGCGCCGTCGGAGCGCAGGCTCATCGCCAGCACGCCACGGTCGGCAATGCCGCCGGTGCCCTCATCCGCTTCCAGCACCAGCGCGCCGGCGCCGTCGCCGAACAAGACGCAGGTCGAGCGGTCGCTCCAGTCGAGGATGCGCGAAAAGGTCTCCGCGCCGATCACCAGCACGCGCTTGGCGAGGCCGCCTCTGATGTAGAGGTCGGCGGTGGTCACCGCATAGACGAAGCCCGAGCACACCGCCTGCAGGTCGAAGGCAAAGCCGTGATGCATGCCGAGCCGGTTCTGGATCTCGACGGCGGTCGCCGGAAAGGTGTTGTTGGGCGTCGAGGTCGCCAGCACGATCAGGTCGATGTCGGCAGGCGTAAGACCAGCATTGTCGAGCGCTGCGCGCGCCGCCGCCTCGCCCAGCGACGCCGTCGTCTCGTCATCAGCGGAGATATGACGCTGGCGGATGCCGGTGCGCTGGGCGATCCACTCGTCCGAGGTCTCGACCATGCCTTCGAAATCGGCATTCTTCATGATGCGGCGGGGCAGCGCAGCACCGGTGCCGCGCACGACTGATCTGATCAAAGCTCTTTCCTATTCCTTTTCGTCGACGGTGGCGTCGGATTTCCTGTTTGCCTGGGCATGCGGGTTGCGCGCATGGAACAGGTCGAGATCGGCCTCGATGCGGTCGATCAGATTGTTGCGCACCATGTCGTAGCCAAGCTCGATGGCCGCCGCGAAACCGTCCGAATCGGCGCCGCCATGGCTCTTTACCACGATGCCGTTCAGACCCAGGAAAACGCCGCCATTGGAGCGGCCCGGATCGAGCTTTTCGCGCAGGCGGTCAAAAGCGCCCTTGGCGAAGACATAGCCGATCCTGGCCATCAGCGTGCGGTTCATCGCGGCGCGCAGATAGCCTGAGATCTGGCGCACAGTGCCTTCTGCCGTCTTGAGCGCGATGTTGCCGGCAAATCCTTCGGTGACGACCACGTCGACCGTGCCCTTGCCGATGTCGTCACCCTCGACGAAGCCATGATAATTCATCGAGGCCATGTTGGCCTCGCGCAGCATGCGCCCGGCTTCCTTGACCTCTTCCTGACCCTTGATCTCCTCGACGCCCACATTGAGCAGGCCGACTTTCGGCCGGTCGATGCCGAACACCGAGCGCGCCATGCCGGTGCCGAGAATGGCAAAGTCGATCAGCTGGTGCGCATCGGCGCCGATGGTGGCGCCGACATCCAGCACCACGCTCTCGCCGCGCATCGTGGGCCAGATCGCCGCGATCGCCGGACGATCGATGGTCGCCATCGTGCGCAGGCAGAATTTCGACATCGCCATCAGCGCGCCGGTATTGCCGGCCGAAATGCAGGCCTGCGCGCTGCCACTCTTGACTGCTTCGACAGCCTTCCACATCGACGACTTCCAGCGGCCGTGGCGCAGCGCCTGGCTCGGCTTGTCGTCCATCCTGACCGCGACTTCGCAATGGTGGAACTCGCTGACCTCGGCCAGTTTGGGAAATTTGGCGAGTTCGGGGCGCACCAATTCCTCGCGCCCATATATGACGAAGCGGATGTCGGGACGCCTGACGGCGACCGTCATGAGTGCCGGGATGACCACGTTTGGCCCGTGATCGCCACCCATGGCATCGATGGAAATCCTGATCACGCGGTCTTTATCTCACTAGCTTGGGCCAGGGCACATGGCCCGCGAAAGAAATACGAAACTCGCGAAATTCGGGGGCTCGCGAAGGTTCGGCGAAAATAGCGGTTTTGGGCAGCCGCACAACCGGCTTTTCTCCGATCTCTTCGTGTTTTAGGATTTTCCAAGCAAGGATCGCAGCTTTTGCTGGAATTCATTCTCGACGGGCTCGTCCGGGCCGGCGGCATCGAGAGAGGCGCCTGCCTTGCGCGGATAGGGATCGATCGCCAGCCCGAAGAACTGTTCGGCGAGCGCGCCGACGTCGATCGTGTCGCCGGAGAATGTTTCCGGGCCGTCTGGCCCGTCGGCGTCGAGCAGGATCTCGCCGCCGCCTTCGAAACCTTGCCGTCCGAGTTTGGATTGTTCGGGCAAGAACAGCGCCTCGACCTCCTCGTCGATATGGGCCGCGACCGGCTCAAGGGTGACGATGCAGGCCTGGGTGATATCAGCCTCGACGCGGCCGCTGACCTTGACGCCATTGCGCTTCCACGGCGCCACCAAAAGCTCAGCACGGTAGTTTTCGACCGAAAGCAGCTCGTGCTCGCGCGCAAGCATTGCGCGCTGCGCGGCGTCGGCGTCGATCACCACCTGCAAACCTTTGTGCGGCAGGCGGCCGACATTGGCCGCAAATGAGACCGGGCTAGGCGTGTCCACATGTTTCATCTTGGTCTCCCCTCCTCACTCCGCTTTCGCGACGGGAAACGCCACGGCACCGGAAACGATCGATTCGGACGGCTGTGCTTCAAGCTGCCTTGCGGCATCGATTACATAGGACGCCAGCGGCAAGGCTTGCGGCCAGGCGCCGGCATCGGGTCTGACATTGCGCGCCAGGGCGGCAGCAAGCGCGTCGCGGTCGCTGCGTTCCAGCGCGTCGTCATAGGCGGCGGTACGGCCGTAGAACATTTTGGCCAGCCTCTTCATGCGCTTGGGCACGCCGACATCGCCAACGCCCAGTTCCCGCAGCGAATGCTCGACATCGAGAAAGAACTCGTCGATCAGCACCTGCGCGACCTCATGCGCGACGCCCTCTTCGCCGCGGAGCCGGTGCTGAAACAGGAACATATGCAGCGACAGCATCTCGAAACGGCCGAGCGGCGTATCCGGCACATTCCAGTGGGAATAAAACACGGTCTGCCGCGCCGCCGCCACGATTTGTGCGTAAAGCGCCTCGGTGATAGCGCGGTTGGCGTTGCGTTCGCGGCCAAAAAGGCGCTGGAACATTGAGGGTGGTCTCCTGGGGACCGATTGTTTGAATGGGCCTTGTTGCATCGGCAAGCAAGCTGGTTTACCGGTTTTGCCGCCCAGCGCAAGTTGCGGCCAGCTAATGGAGTTGTTGTTGCGCGCGCTGAAATTCAAGTCGACTTTTCTGCCTGGGGCCACCGCCGCGGTTTCGCTGGTGCTGGTGGCTTCCGCGCTGTCGGGCTGCAATTCGTCCAAGATGTTCGGCGACCTTAACCCTAGCGAGACGCTGACGCAGGGCTATGTTATCGACCAGCAGGCGGTCGATTCGGTGCCGGTGGGCTCCAGCCGCGAACAGGTGCTTCTGGCGCTCGGCACGCCATCGACGAAAGCCACCTTCGACAATGAGGCGTTCTATTACATTTCGCAGACGCGCAAGCGCTATGTCGCTTTCGACAAGCCGCGCCTGGTCGACCAGAAAGTGCTCGCGGTCTATTTTGGCGAGGACGGGCGCGTCACCCAGATTGCCAATTACGGTCTGAAGGACGGCAAGATTTTCGACTTCATCTCGCGCACCACGCCGACCGGCGGCAAGGACCAGAACTTCCTCAGCCAGATCATCAAAGGCGCCAGCAAGCTGGCGCCCCCCATTCCTGGCGGCGGCGCCTAAGAAGCGACCGCCTTCCTTAGATTTTTGCTTCCCCCGAAGCGACACCATCTCAGGCGACCAAAAGCCCGCGGGAGCGATCCTGCGGGCTTTTGTTTTGAGGTCATGCGGCCGCAACACCCGTCGCGCTTTGCCGCGCGTGGCCTGTTCGGCCGCCGGGCTCCAGCGAGGCGCGGTGCACAGCCGCACTCTGCCGCGCTTCCGAAGGCGTCATGCCGAAATGCCGGCGGAAGGCGTGGTTGAAGGTCGAGAGATCGCCGAAGCCGGCGTCGAAGGCGATGGCGCCGATGGTGCGGTGTGCCAGGCGCAGGTCGGCTAGCTTGCTGCAAACCAGCGCCAGCCGCCGGCCAAGCACGAACTGCGACAGCGAGGTACCCTCACCCTCGAACAGCTTTCTGATATAGCGCGCGCTGACGCGGTGGCGCCCGGCCAGGGCGTCCGACCCGACATCGCCGGAAGCCAGATTGCTTTCGATATCGGCTTTGATGGCGCGCAGCCGCGCGGCGCGTATGCCGCGGCCTGCGGCGACCTCGGTGGCGTCCTGCGTTGCCCCGACCACGACCGCGACAAGGTCCTGTATGTGCTTGGCGGCAAGCCAGCGCAATTCGGACGCGGCCAGGTTCGGCTCCTGCATCAGCAGACGGACATAGCTGGTCAGCAGCAAGAACTTTTCGCCCACGCATGACATCGGCGTCATCAGGGCGGCGTCCGCATTCGCAGCCATGGGCCCGAGCGCTGCCTTGGGGATGGTGATGAAGAGATGATGCGACATCGCCCGCTCGATCACATGCGGATCAGAGGAGGACAGAAGGATTGCCTGGCCGGCCTCGATGCTGGCCTCGCGGCCGAGATGCGAGAAGGTGGCAGCGCCCTCCAGACACATGAAGAAAATGTAATCATCGGTCCCCTTGGCCATGGCGCGGGAACGGATGGTGCGGAAGGCGGTGGTCCTCGAATCGGCAATGCCGACGCCCGGCAGCCGCAGGATGGTCGCGTCGACGGAGAGCTTTTCCTCCGTGACGTTAAAATCCATGTCGGTCACCATCCGGCGCAACAGGTCGCAATAGACGTTTCGCCATTCCGCTCGCGGCCACATGGAGGTCGAAAAGCGCGCATGCGCAAACTCGGGGGGTCGAATAGTCATGGGGTACTCCCAAGCGATTGTCTTCATTTCACTGTCGTTCGTGGTCGAGGCTCGTTCCATGAACGGCCTCTCATCCGACGGCGGCAATCGGGGGGCAGTGGATGGCTACAATGATTTGCGCACTTGGACAAAAGACTATTTACGAAGCTATGGATGAGCTTAGTTCATTCATGCTAAGAAACCCAGGGGCAAGATAGGGTAACGGCAGATGACAAGACGGCTTCCACAACTGGAATCCATTCGGGCTTTCGAGGTCATTGCCCGGCTGGGCAGCTTCAAGCGCGCTGGCGATGAGCTGAATGTTACGCCAAGCGCGCTCAGCCACCGCATCGCCGATCTCGAAGCCGATCTCGGCGTGCTTCTGTTCACCCGCCATGTCCGCCGCGTCGAACTAACGCTTGAAGGCGAAAGATTGTCCGCGGGCGTGAGACGCGCACTGCTGGAAATCCAGAGCACGATCGCGAGTGTCGCGCGCAACGAGCGCACGAGGCTGAGGGTCACCGCCATTCCTTCGCATGCCGTGCGCTGGCTGGCCCCGCGTCTGCACAGGTTTCGCAAAAAGCATCCCGAAACAGAGATCGACATCAATGCGGATCTTGCAGTCGTCGACCTTTCGCAGCGAACAGTCGACATCGCATTGCGCTTCGGCGGCGGACACTATCCGGCCGTCGAGACCGAATGGCTGATGGCTGATGCGATCTTTCCTGTCGTCAGTCCCGACTATCTCGCCGCCAACGGCCCGGTCAGAGACCAGCACGATGTGCTGCGACTGTTTCGCATCCTCGACACGACGGCCGAAAATGACGAGAGCGGCGCCAATTGGCGCCACTGGTTCGAGAGAAACAATCTGCCGCTGGATACGGTTGGCGACGGCATGAATCTGAACGGCACCTTGCTGGCGGTCGAAGCGGCGGCCAGCGGTCTGGGCGTCGCTATCGCGAGGAAGTCGCTGGTCGAGAGCGATTTGCGCACCGGCAGGCTCGTGCGCCTCCTGACAACGGACATACCGACGAACTGGAACCACTACGTCGTCGTCCACCCGTCCATCTCCGCCTGGGAGCCTGCCAGATCGTTCATCAACTGGCTGAAGGCGGAAGCCGGCGACAGCGCCGGCGCCGGTTGACCTCGGCGGCCGTTTGGGAACTCTCCTCGGGAGGTCAGCAGAAGGTGCCCCCCGGTGCTCACGGACTCATTGCACCGGCCGGTTGCTCATCCTTGCGGCCCGACTGGTTCGCGGCCTTGGCGGCAAGCGCTGCCGCCATCTGGCTCTCCAGCTCGCGCAGCTTGGCGTCGAGTGTCGCCATGCCGCCCCAGCCGAATCTCGCGCGGTACAGCGGTGCGACCTCGGGCGTCAGGAATTCGACGAGGGTTTCGTCCTCGACCCAGACCTTGAGCACCTTGAACAGGCGCGCATCGATCAGCTCGCTATGCCAGCCCATGCGGGCGGCAATGCCCTGGATGGTTTCGGTCGAATTGGGCGTGCTGAGCAGCACATGCGAGCCGGAGCGCAGGCGCATGTTCGGGTCGAAGCCGATGCCGAGCGGCGCTTGCTGGTCCAGAACCGTGCCGCACGGCAGGATTTCGATCAGCGAGCCGAAATTGTCGCCGAGGCAGACAAACCATGCGCCCTCAGGAAATGGCGGCGACGGCGCACGAACCGCGGTGGCGACAAGCATTTCGGCAAGGACGCTGGCGACGGCCTGCGGATCGCGGGCGTTGAATGAAGCGTGATGCAGCATGGCAATACTCCTGTTTTCAACGCCGGCGGCCGGCAGAAGTGCCGACCCATGCCGCGGCGTTCCGCAAAAACTGAATCACCGGCTGAGCGTCAGGATGACCGCGGCAAACAGGCAGGCGTATTCGGCCAGTCCAAGCACAAGGCGCAAATTGTGGTTGGCCGCCCAGCTGTCGCGCGTCTGCGCCCAATCATCGGGGATGGTCACCGGCGTCCAGCTCTGCACCTGTTTGTTGAGCGGCACCTGACGGCTGACGGTGAAGCCAATGTCGATCACCACCAGCGCCGCGGCGACGATGGTCAGGATGCGCGGCAGGCCGGCATCGACCGCAAACATCGCCATCGCCGCGATCAGCACCAGCGTCGTCAGCCTGACGAACGGCATCACCCGGGTAAACGTCCGGTCGCGCATCTGATGCATGGCCATGTACTGGCCGGCGGTAAGATCATCGATGCGAAAATCGTGGATTACACCCGAGACGTAGATGCCGGCAATAATTCCAGCCAGCGCAAGCGAAGCCGCCATCAAGAAAATGTCCATGTCTTTTCCCTGCCCGAATGTCGTTTCCCTGGCCAAAATCGCCGCAGAGGCGAGCCCGACACCGCGTCGATCGCAATGTCCTGGCCAATGGCCGGGGTATTAAAGCAGGCGAACGGTCCGGGCTTGGGTAGGATGGAACGATGTTTTGGGCAATGCGGCCCTCCGATTGCGTCGGAAACATCAAGTGCCGTGAGATCGAAGCCTATCAGCAAACCTTGACGCGTACTTGCCAGCGACCGGTCAAATTCGTATCAGACCGTGCTGGCCAATGGCGCATCACGCTGAATTGGGAGGAGCATCCGTGCCGGAAAAAACCCGGACAAAACCGACAGGCTGGATGGCGACCGGAACGGCTGACGGCCAGGTGGTCACGCCTGACTGGATACCCATCGAGCCGGTGGCGATCGATGGCGTGAGGGTCAAGGAGATCAGGCCGGTCGCAACCTCCACCGGCTATCTGACCGAGATCTTTCGCGAGGAGTGGGAGCTCGATTCGGAGCCGGTCGGCCAGGTCTTCCAACGCACCTTGTATGCCGGCGCGGTGACTGGCTGGCATGCACACGCGGTGACCACCGACCGGCTGTTCTGCTGCGTCGGCAGCGTTCGCATTTCGCTGTTTGACGGACGCAAGGCCTCGCCGACCTTCGGCGCCGTCTGGCACAAGATTATCGGCCCGTTGCGCCCGGCGGTCGTCATCATTCCACCCGGAATATGGCACGGTGTTGTTTCGCTCGGAGCGGAGACGGCGGTGCTGCTCAACCTCGTCGACAAGGCCTATGCCTACGATCAGCCCGACCATTGGCGCCTGCCGCCAGACACCGACCACATTCCCTACAGACTGGTGTAGCGTGGAAGCATCGGCGCAGCGCGATCAGGCCGGCGGCGAACCGCTGGTTTCGATCGTGATCGCGACGCACAACCGGCCGGCAGCACTGCGGCAGGCATTGACCAGCGTCATGCGCCAGACGTTGCAAGACTGGGAAGCCTTGGTCATCGGCGACGGTTGCAGGCCGGATACGGCGGCCGTTCTCGCTGAATTTGACGATGCCCGCATCGTCTACATCGATCTTCCTGTCAATTTCGGCGAACAGTCCGGTCCCAACAATATCGGCTTTGCCAGGGCGCGTGGCCGCTTCGTCGCCTTGCTCAACCACGACGATCTGTGGTTTCCCGACCATTTGGCGGCGATGACCGGCTGGATCGACGCCTCGGGCGCCGACGTGGTGCTGGCGCGCGGTGCCGTCATCCAGCCGCCGTGGGCGGCCGGCAATCCTGTCAATTCGATCTTCGGGATCGGCAAGGATGGTTATTACGACCCCGTCACGACGGAAGGATTTGGCTCGGCACACATGTTTCGCCGCGCTTCGTTCAGCCTGCTCGGACCTTGGCGACCCGCCAGCCAGTGCTTTTGCGAAAGCTCGCAGGACTGGCTGTTTCGGGCATGGCGAAAGGGCGCGGTGATCGCGACGATGCCGCACCTCACGGTGATCAAGTTGCATTCCGGCATACGCAAGGGTTCCTATCTCGGCGACAATGCGCAGGAACAGAAGGATCTTCTGGATGCCATGCAGACGCCAGACGCCTTGCGCGTGAAAATCCTTGGCTGCGCGGGCGAACCCATTCGCCTGGCGGCATCGAGTTATCTCAGGCGCAGGCTGATGGCGGCTCTTGGCATCCATCCCCGCGCCCGCGCCTTCCGCCGCAAGTATAAGCGAGGCGCCTTCCTTGCCAAGCTGCGGCGCCTGCGTGGCCTGGCGCCGATGCCTGAGCGCGAACCTGGCGTGAGCGAATTGCTGGATCGCTACAGCAAGCGCGGCGATGCCGGGACCGAGCCGGATGAGGGTTGACTGCCACCAGCGTAAATCTCAAACAAAAACCCGCGGGATCGCTCCCGCGGGTTTGTTCCTGAAGCAGTGGCGTTGCCTTAGCCGTGCGCGAGCACGGCCAGCAGCAGAAGCGCCACGATGTTGGTGATCTTGATTGCCGGGTTGACCGCCGGGCCGGCGGTGTCCTTGTAGGGATCGCCAACCGTGTCGCCGGTGACCGAAGCCTTGTGCGCTTCGGACCCCTTGAGGTGCTTGACGCCGTGCTTGTCGACAAAACCGTCCTCGAACGACTTCTTGGCATTGTCCCAGGCGCCGCCGCCCGAAGTCATCGAGATGGCGACGAACAGGCCGTTGACGATGACGCCGAGCAACGAGGCGCCGAGTGCCGCAAAGGCGGACGCCTTGGAGCCCGAGATCAGCTGCACGCCGAAATAGACGACGAGCGGCGCCAGCACCGGCAGCAGCGAGGGGATGATCATTTCGCGGATCGCCGCCTTGGTCAGAAGGTCGACGGCGCGGGCATAGTTCGGCTTGGAGGTGCCGGCCATGATGCCCGGGTCCTCGCGGAACTGCTTGCGCACCTCCTCGACGATGGCGCCCGCCGCGCGGCCGACCGCCGTCATGGCGATGCCGCCGAACAGGTACGGGATCAGGCCGCCAAAGATCAGGCCGGCGACAACATAGGGATTGGAGAGGTCGAAGGAGACATCGCCCATGCCCTGGAAGTATGGATATTTGTCGCCATTGGCGGCAAAGAACTTCAAATCGTTCGAATAGGCCGCAAACAGCACCAGCGCGCCAAGACCGGCCGAACCGATGGCATAGCCCTTGGTCACCGCCTTGGTGGTGTTGCCGACCGCGTCGAGCGCGTCGGTGGAGTGGCGCACTTCCTTGGGCAGGCCGGCCATTTCGGCAATGCCGCCGGCATTGTCGGTGACCGGGCCGAAGGCGTCGAGGGCGACGATCATGCCGGCAAGGCCGAGCATGGTGGTGACCGCGATCGCCGTGCCGAACAGGCCGGCGAGCTGGTAGGTCGAGATGATGCCGCCGACGATGACGATTGCCGGCAGTGCGGTCGATTCGAGCGACACCGCAAGTCCCTGGATGACGTTGGTGCCGTGACCGGTCACCGAGGCCTGGGCGATGGAGTTCACCGGGCGCTTGTTGGTGCCGGTATAGTATTCGGTGATCACCACGATAAGACCGGTCACAACGAGACCGATCAGGCCGCAGATGAACAGGTTCTTGCCGATGATGGTCATGCCGGCGACGGTGCCGACCTCGCCCCAGCCGACGGTTGCCGAGGTAGCGACACCGAGACCGACGATCGACAGCAGGCCGGTGACGATCAGGCCTTTGTAGAGGGCGCCCATGATCGAGCCGTTGGAACCGAGCTTGACGAAGAAGGTGCCGACGATCGAGGTCAGGATACAGGCGCCGCAGATGGCGAGCGGATAGAGCATCGCCGCACCCAGAGCGGCGGTTCCGCCGAAGAAGATGGCAGCCAGCACCATGGTGGCAACGACGGTCACCGCATAGGTCTCGAAGAGGTCGGCGGCCATGCCGGCGCAATCACCGACATTATCGCCGACATTATCGGCGATGGTGGCCGGGTTGCGCGGATCGTCTTCGGGAATACCGGCTTCGACCTTGCCCACGAGATCGCCGCCGACGTCGGCGCCCTTGGTGAAGATGCCGCCGCCCAGACGGGCGAAGATCGAGATCAGCGAAGCGCCGAAGCCGAGCGAAACCAGCGCATCGATGACGATGCGGTCATTGGGCTGCAGGCCCATCGGGCCGGTCAGAATATAGTAGTAAATCGACACGCCGAGCAGCGCCAGGCCAGCCACCAGCATACCGGTGATGGCGCCCGACTTGAAGGCGATGTCGAGACCGGCGGCGAGGCTGTTGGACGCCGCCTGCGCGGTGCGCACATTGGCGCGCACCGAGACGTGCATGCCGACGAAACCGGCGGCGCCCGAAAGCACGGCGCCGATCAGGAAGCCGACCGCGGCGGTGATCGAAAGCAGCCACCAGGCGAGCACGAGCACGACCACGCCGACAATGGCGATGGTGGTGTACTGGCGCGCCAGATAGGCTTGCGCGCCTTCGCGGATGGCGGCGGAGATTTCCTGCATGCGTGCGTTGCCCTGATCGGCTGCAAGAACCGATCGTGTCGCCCAGATGGCGTAAAGGATTGAAAGCAAGCCGCAGGCGATGACGGCAGAAATGATGGTCATTGCCGAATTTTCCTCGATTGATGGCCCAAAAGAACCCCTCCCTGGGCCGTTGGTGCGGGGAGCGGATAAAGCCTAGGCGGAATCCGTCCTTCGCAGCGGTGTATGCGAAACAGGGCTCGGAACGTCAAGATATTGTTCGGTTTTTGCCCCGCTTTCAGCCAAAAGTTTAGGCCAGAACATTCCCGTGGCCGATGCCTTGCTATTAGATCGGTTGAAATGACGCTGCGTCAGTCACTGCTTGCCCGCAGTCCAGCGAAGGTCAGTCGCCAGTCTCCTGCCCCATCTTGCGCGCCGTGTAGCGTTCGACCGCCGAAAGGCCGTCATAGATCAGCACCGCAAGGGCAGCGACGATCAGGCCGCCTTGCAGGACGAAGGCGAGATTGTTGGACAGCAGGCCGGCGATGATCACCTCGCCCAGCGTCTTGGCGGCAACCGTCGAGCCGATCGTCGCCGTGGCCAGGCTGATCACCACCGACAGCCTTATTCCGCCCAGAATGATCGGCGCGCTCAGCGGCAATTCGACCTTGACCAGTCTTTGCCAGCCCGTCATGCCGGCGCCGCGCGCGGCCTCCATGATGTTGCCGGGCAGCGTTGTGAGGCCGGTCAGCGCGTTCTCGAAGATCGGCAGCAGGCCGTAGAGAAACAGCGCAATCAGCGTCGGCTTCTCGCCGAAACCGACGGCGGGCACCGCCAGCGCCAGCACCGCCACCGGCGGAAAGGTCTGGCCGATATTGACCAGACTGCGCGACAGCGGCAGGAATTCGGCGCCCGCCGGCCTGGTCACCAGGATGGCAAGCGCCACGGCAACGATGGTTGCGGCGACGGTAGCGATCAGCACGGTCCTGAGATGCAGCAGGGTCAGCGTCAGCAGGCTGCCCTGATTGTAGATCGCCGGCGCATTGTTTTCGGTCAGCGGCTTCAACAGCGGCTCGAACCAGCCGGGATTGGTAACGAAGGCTATGAGAAGCACCACCAGGGCAAGCCTGAGCAGCGAAGGCAGCCAGGCTTTTAGACCGGCCCCTTTCATGCCGGCCTCGCCGCGCGCTTCACCAGCCCGTCGACGGTGACGCGGCCGAGCAGCTTGCCGTCTTCGCCCTTGACCGGCAGCGCCGGCCGGCCCGACCACAGAAGCTCGGCCAGCGCGTCGCGCTGGCTGGCGTCGCCTGGGATCGCCTCGCCTTCGGCAGTCCCCTTTTCCACGGCGTCGCGCACGCGGCCGAGCGACAAGAGCCGGAACGGCTTTTCGCTGGCGCCGACCAGGGTTTCGACGAAGGCGTTCGCCGGCCGCGCCAGGATTTCTTCCGGCTTGGCGTATTGCACCAGCTTTCCGGCATCCATGACGGCGATCTTGTCGCCCATGTGGACGGCCTCCTCCATGTCATGGGTAACGAGGATGATGGTGGTGCCGAAGCGCTTCTGGATTGCCAGCAGGTCCTCCTGCGCCTTGGTGCGGATGATCGGGTCGAGTGCGCCGAACGGTTCGTCCATCAGAAGCACATTGGGCTCGGCGGCGAGCGCGCGGGCGACGCCGACACGCTGCTGTTGCCCGCCGGACAGTTCGTGCGGGTAGCGCTGGCCATAGGCCTCGGGGTCGAGCTGGTAGAGTGTCATCAACTCATCGACGCGGGCCTTGATGCGGTCCTTGTCCCAGCCCAGCAGGACCGGCACGGTGGCGATGTTCTGCGCAACGGTGCGGTGCGGGAACAGGCCGTGGCCCTGGATAGCGTAGCCGATGCTGCGGCGCAGCTCGTAGCCGGGCAGCGTGCGGTTGTCGTTGCCGTCGAGCTTGATGACGCCGGCGGTCGGCTCGACCAGCCGGTTGATCATTCGCAGCAGCGTCGTCTTGCCGGAACCGGAGGTACCGACAATGACGCAAACCGTGCGCGGCTCGACGACCATGGACACGTCGTCGACCACGGTCGTCGCGTCATAGCGCTTGGTAATGCCTTCGATCTCGATCATGCCGTTTCAACCCTGCGCCTGGTGGCGGTCATTTCGATCACTGCGTCGAGGATGATGGCCGCGGCGAAGGCCAGCGCCACCGTCGGCACGGCGCCGAGCAGCACCAGGTCCATTGCGGTCTGGCCGACGCCCTGGAAGACGAAGACGCCAAAGCCGCCGCCGCCGATCAGTGCGGCGATGGTGGCCAGGCCGATGTTCTGCACCAGCACGATGCGGATGCCGGTGAGGATCACCGGAAAGGCCAACGGAAACTCGACGCCGAACAGGCGCTGGCCATCGGTCATGCCCATGCCGCGCGCTGCATCATTGGCCGCGCGGGGTACGCCAGCAAGCCCGACCACGGTGTTGGCCACCACCGGCAGCAGCGAATAGAGGAACAAGGCAACGAAGGCCGGCGCGGTGCCGATGCCTCTGACACCGAGCGCTGCGGCACCCGGAACATGCGCGGCGACCCAGCCGAGCGGCGCGATCAGCAGGCCGAACAGCGCGATCGAGGGTATGGTCTGGACGATGTTGAGCACGTTGAGCACACCGGCGCGCACCCGTTCGACGCGATGGCATAGAATGCCGAGCGGCAGGCCGACGATCACCGCCGCCGCCAGCGACCCCAGCGCCAGTGTGATGTGCTTGGAGCCTTCGGCCCAGAAACTATCGGCGCGGTTTGCATATTCCTTGAGGATCGACAGGCTGTCCCACTGCCCCGATATCAGCAACAAGCCGATGGCCAGCGCCGCGACGACGAGCACGCCGACGCGGGCCGGTGGCGACAGGTTGAGCCTGGTCAGCACGTCGGCTAGCAACAATGTGAAGGCAAAGATCAACAGCCAGAACCCGGAAGCCGGCGAGATGCGGGCGAAGGTGTTGCCGGCCGGCATCAGGAAGGTGCCGGCGACACCGATCAGGATGGCAAGGGCGGCGAGCGCCACGACGCTTGCGGCCAGGCGCAGGACAAGCGGGGTTTTCAGCAAGGCAACAATTGCGGCCACGACGACGGTCGCCAGCAGTAGCGGCCCGACTGTGGCCGGCAGCGCGTCCAGGATCGAGCGCGCCTGACCGGGAACGATACGATTGGCGCGGAAGGTGGCGAACGGGGCCAGAAACGCCGCATAGGCAACGATCGCCGCGATAACCATGCCGAGCTTGTCGAAACGCAGGGTCATGGATGCCCCTCACGAGGAGCGATTTTCCACGTTGCGCAGACTACGCTGGTGATCGGCGAAAGCCGACGCGAAATCCGATCTCCCCCCTTGCGGGGGAGATGGCCGGCAGGCCAGAGGGGGGTGTGAAGGATCGCCAGCTTTCGAGCGTCGGCTTGTTCAGAAGCAACCCTGTCGAGGCACGCACCTGCTACCGGTTGTGAGGTCGGCGGGACAGCACCCCCCTCTGTCCTGCCGGACATCTCCGCCGCAAGGGGGGAGATCAGCAGCTTCCAGAGAGGGGTGTCTCGCACCAGCGTCACGATCAGCTATGCGCTGACTACTTCAAAAACCCGTCCTTCTTCAAAAAGGCCTCGGCGACACCCTTGACCGGCTCGCCGCCGACCTGGACGCGGCCGTTGAGTTCCTGCAGCGTGACGAGGTCGAGCTTGGCGAACACCGGCTTCAACAGCGTCTCGATCTCCGGATGCTCTTTCAGCACCGCTTCGCGGATGATCGGCGCCGGCTGGTAGACCGGCTGCACGCCCTTGTCGTCGGCGAGCACGACCAGGCCGGACGGCGCGATGCCGCCGTCGGTGCCGTAGACCATGGCGGCGTTGGCGCCGTTGGTCTGGTTGGCGGCAGCACCGATCGTCGCGGCGGTGTCGCCGCCCGAAAGCGTGATCAACTGCTCGGGCTTCAGCGTGAAGCCGTAAGTGGTCTGGAACGCCGGCAGGGCTGCCGCCGAATTGACGAACTCGGCTGAGGCCGCCAAAACCACCGTGCCGCCACCGGCGACATATTTGCCGAAGTCGGTCAGGGTCGCCAGCTTGTTGGTCTCGGCAACCTCCTTGCGCAGCGCGATCGCCCAGGTGTTGTTGGCCGGTGACGGCGACAGCCAGACGATCTTGTTGGCATCATAGTCGAGCTTCTTGGCGGTCTCATAGGCCTTGGCGGCATCCTTCCAGACCGGATCGTCGGCCTTCTCGAAGAAGAAAGCGGCATTGCCGGTGTACTCGGGATAGATGTCGATCTCGCCGGCAGTGATCGCCTTGCGTACCACCGGCGTGCCGCCGAGCTGGATGCGGTCGGTGGTCTTGATGTTGTTGGCGTTGAGCACAAGCTGGATGATGTTGCCGAGCACGCCGCCCTCGGTGTCGATCTTCGAGGAGACGACCACCTGGGCATTGGCGGAGGCGGCCGTGATGCCGAGCGCCAACGCCGCGCCGGCCAGAATCTTGACTGAAAACATTGTGAAAACCCCTTGCTTTGGACCGAAATGCGGTGGCCGCATATGAGCATGGCTTCAACGCCCCGTCGGGCCACGGTTTCATAACAATGGGTACAGACGCAATAATTTTGTGCGGTCGCCGCGATTCGGTCGGCGCCATGCTGACACGTCGTGCCAAGCCAAAGATAGAACCGGATCAGGCGCGCGCTTTGCGCGATCCGGTCAGTTTGAGCGCGCCGAGGGCGACGAAGCAGAGGGCGACGACCGGGAAAACCAGCCAGTTCAGCATCTCCCAGCCCCACGCATTGTAGATGGCGCCCGACATTAGCGAGGCGAAGGCGACGGAGCCGAACAGGACGAAGTCGTGGAAGCCCTGCACCTTGCTCTTTTCGGACGGATGGTAGCTGTCGGCGACCATGGAGGTGGCGCCGATGAAGGCAAAATTCCAGCCGAGGCCAAGCAGGATCAGCGCCGTCCAGAACTGCCACAAATGCAGGCCGGACAATGCCACCGCGGCGCAGCCGATGAGCAGGACCAGGCCGGTGGCGACGATGCGTTCGGCGCCGAAGCGATGGATCAGCGATCCGGTGAAGAAGCTCGGCGCAAACATCGCCATCACATGCCAGGAAATGCCGAGCGTGGCGTCGTCCGTCGACAGGCCGCAGCCGACCATGGCCAGCGGCGCGCCGGTCATGACGAAACTCATCAGCGCATAGCTGCCGACGGCGCAAAACAGTGCCGCGACGAAACGCGGCCGGGTGACGATCTCGGACAGCGGCCGGGCGTCGCTTGACGCGACTTGCGCGTGGCCGGGAGCCCTGGCCGGGATGCGCAGGAATGACAGGATGATGGCGCCGGCCGCCGCCAGAACCGGAATGGCCACGAACGAGCCGGCAAACATCACCGGCGCCAGCAATTCGCGGGTGAAGATGACGATCTGCGGCCCGAGAATCGCGGTGATGACGCCGCCGGCCAGCACGAAGGAAATGGCGCGCGCCTTGAATTCGGGCGGAGCATTATCGGCGGCGGCGAAGCGGAACTGCTGGACGAAGGCGCCGCCGACGCCGATCACCAGCAGCGCGAAAGCGAACAGCCAGAAGCTGGCGTGGAACAGAGCCAACGTGGAGATGACGCCGCCAAGCGCGGTGACGATGGTGCCGGTCATGAAGCCGCCGCGCTGGCCGAGCCAACGGATGATGGCCGCGGCCGGCAACGCGCCGAGCGCCACGCCGATGTTGAAGCCGGTGATTGGCGCCGTTGCCAGCGACTTATCGGGGCCAAGCAGATATTGCCCGGCCAGCCCGCCCATGGAAATGGCAATCGGCGCGGCCGAACCGATAATCGCCTGCGACGTCGCCAGGATGATCGCCGTGCGGCGCGCTTCCCTTGCTGCGCCGGCGACGGTGCCGGTCACAATGCGTCCTTGCCGCGCCCCTCGCCCCGCACCCGGCGCGACACACGGTCGAGCACGGCGTTGGTCAGCTTCGGCTCGTCTTCCTCGTAGAAGGCCTTGGCGATGTCGACATATTCCGAAACGATGACGGCCACCGGCACGTCGTCGCGCTTCATCAGTTCGTAGACGCCAGCGCGCAGGATGGCGCGCAACGTCGAATCGAGTCTGGACAGCGGCCAGTCTTCCGTCAGCGCCTGGCGTATGATCGGATCGATGGTCGTCTGGTTCTCGACGACGCCGGCCAGGATGGCGCGGAACCACTGCGCGTCGGCCTCCCGATAAAGCGCGCCGTCGACTTCCTTGCCGAGCCGGAACGCCTCGTATTCGGCGGTGATCTCGAAGACGCCGCTGCCGGCCACGTCCATCTGGTAAAGCGCCTGCACGGCGGCCAGACGGGCGGCGCCACGCTTATTGGCATGGCGTGTCGCGGGCTGGCCGGGCGAAGCGGGTTCGCTCACGATTGCGCTCCCAGCTTCTCCTTGAGCGCGATCATGGTCAGCGCCGCGCGCGCGGCAAAGCCGCCCTTGTCGCCCTCCGAGCGCTTGGCGCGCGTCCAGGCCTGCGCGTCGTTCTCGGTGGTCAGGATGCCGTTGCCGATCGCAATCGCTTCCTGCACCGAGAGATCCATCAGCGCGCGGCTCGATTCATTGGCGACGATGTCGAAATGATAAGTGTCGCCACGAATGATGGTGCCGAGCGCGACAAAACCATCATAGTCCTTGCCGCCCTCGCCCATGCCGTCGAGCGCAAAAGTGATCACTGCTGGAATTTCCAGCGAACCGGGAACGGTGATGACGTCATAGGTCGCGCCGGCTTCGTCGAGCGCGCTCGTCGCGCCGTCGAGCAGCGCGTCGGCAAGATCGTCATGAAAGCGCGCCTCGATAATCAGAAGGTGGGCCTTCTTCTTCGGGCGAATGAACGCTTTGCCGTGTTGGGATGTGCCTGCCATGAATGTCTCCGGGGGTACCGGTGACTTAGGCTGAAGCGGTCACATTCGCAAGCTTTGTCCGACGCTCAGGCCCGGTCTAATTTCCCAGGGGGGCTCAAAGCCCCTCTTTCACTGCCTCGACCAGTCGCGCGGCGTAGCGGGCCATGGTGTCGATCTCGAGGTTGACCTTGTCGCCCACCTTGCGCTCGCCCCAGGTCGTCACGGTCAGCGAATGGTGGATCAACAGCACGTCGAAACGGGCGCCTTCGACCTTGTTGACGGTGAGCGAGGTGCCGTCGAGTGCGACGGAACCCTTGGGCGCGATGAATTTCGCCAGTTCGCGCGGCGCCTCCAGCGTGAAGCGCACGGCATCGCCCTCGTCCTTGCGCTCGACGATTTCGGCCATGCCATCGACATGGCCCGACACGATGTGGCCGCCGAGTTCGTCGCCGATCTTCAGTGCCCGCTCGAGATTGACCTTGGTGCCTGATTTCCAGCCCGACGCCGTGGTCAGCCTCAGTGCCTCTTCCCAGGCTTCGACCTCGAACCAGCGGGCATTCGAGCCGCCATCTGGCAGCGCCGTCACCGTCAGGCAGACGCCGCCGCAGGAAATCGAGGCGCCAATAGCGATGGTCGCGGGATCATAGGCAGTGTCGATGCGCAGGCCGACGCCTTCGCTCAGCGGCTTGATGGCCGCGACAGTGCCGATATCGGTGACAATTCCAGTGAACATTTCAGATATCTCTCACCCATTCGGCATAGCTGTCTTCCCCGAAGCGCATCTCGCGCAATTTGCGGAAGCCTGCCGGGATATGGTTGGCGTCGATGGGCGATGCAATGCCGCCCTCGCCGATCGCTTCCGGTCCCTGGAACAGCACGATGCGGTCGACCAATCCCTCGGCGAGGAAGGCGCTGGCCACCTTGGCGCCGCCTTCGACCAGAACGCTGGCCATGCCGAGCGCGCCGAGATCCTCGAGCAGTTCCGGCAAGGCAATGCCGCCTTCATGGGTTTCGGTGCCGATGAAGCGCACACCGGCACGCTCCAGCACCGACCGCCGCAGCGGGTCGGCCTCCAGGCTCGCGGCGATATAGAGCGGCACGCGGTCGATGCCGGAGACCAGCTTCGAGGCTTCGGGCAGCCTGATCTGGCGGTCGAGCACGATGCGCGCCGGCGAGCGGTTCTCCAGCCCCGGCAGCCGCACGGTGAGCGCGGGATCATCCTCCAGCGCCGTGCCGATGCCGACCAGTATGCCATCGGCTTCGGCGCGCATCAGATAGACTTCGCGGCGGGCGACATCGCCGGTGATCGCAACCTGGCCGGCGCCATGCCTGCCGATCTTGCCGTCGCTGGAAAGCGCAAGCTTCAGAGTCACTTCCGGGCGCTTTTTCAGGGATCGAATCAAATAGCCGGCCATCTGCTCGGCGGCTTCCTCGACCAGCACCTTTTCGACCACTTCGATGCCGGCGGCGCGCAGGATGGCATAGCCTTTGCCGGAGACGCGCGGATCGGGATCGCTGGCGGCGCCGACGACCCGCGCCACTCCGGCATTGACCAGCGCGTTGGCGCAAGGCGGGGTGCGGCCATGGTGGGCGCAGGGCTCCAGCGTGACATAGGCCGTGGCGCCGCGCGCCAACTCGCCGGCTTCAGCCAGCGCCTCGGTCTCGGCATGCGGCCGGCCGCCAACAGCGGTGACCCCTGTGCCGACGATCATCGGGCCGGCGCCATCGTCGCGAACGATTATGGTGCCGACGGAAGGGTTGGTCGAGGTGCGGCCGGCATTCCTGCGCGAGAGCCTCACCGCCGCGGCCATGAAGCGGCGATCGAGGGCCTGCTGATCGGCCTTCCCTGACGTTTGGCTTGCCATGCTCAGCCGGCGTCCTCTTCGCTCTTCAGCTCGTCGCCCTTGAGCTCGTCGCCTTTGAGCTCACCCAGCACGTCATGGAAGTCCTTGGCCTCGCGGAAATTGCGATAGACCGAGGCAAAGCGGACATAGGCGACGTCGTCGAGCGACTTCAGCGCTTCCATGACGAGCCGGCCGACCTCGCCCGAGGCGATTTCAGTCTCGCCGGAGCTTTCGAGCTGACGCACGATGCCGGTGACGGCGCGGTCGATGCGCTCGGGATCGACATTGCGCTTGCGCACCGCGATCTCCACCGAACGCAAGAGCTTGTCGCGGTCGAACGGCACCTTTCTGCCGGACTTCTTCACCACCACGAGGTCGCGCAACTGGACGCGCTCGAAAGTGGTGAAACGGCCACCGCAATCGGGACAGACGCGCCGCCGGCGGATCGCCGCGCCATCCTCGGCGGGGCGCGAATCCTTCACCTGCGTATCTTCGGACTGGCAATAGGGACAGCGCATGGAGAGCCTTCAGGTTGGCGATTCTGGCGGAACGATAGGCTTAGAGGTTTTTGCCGGGACGGCAAAGGTTCGGCAACGGCCGCTGGCGCCCTCAGAGATAGCGAGGCGGGAGGAAAATTGCCAGCCGCGCCAGATATGTCAGGGGGCGACGTCCTTGGTCGGGAAGCCGCAGGACGTTCCGAGGTTGCGGTAGGCCTTGGTGAAGCCGTCCATAGGGATGCTGGCGACGGCTTGCTTGCCGAACGTCACGTCGAGCGAGATGACCTGGCGCATGGCCCGCAACAAAGCGAGACTGGTCTTGGCCTGGTTGTCGACGGTCCAGCTCGGGCGGCCGGCATCATTGGAATAGACGGTCGCGGAAACCTTGACGCCGGGGTCACCGAAGGTCGCGGCGATCTTCTTGCCGGTCGGCAGCTCCTTGTTGGCGACGGTGAACATGATCGCCGGATAGGCATCGGGCGGCAGGGCGTCGCCAGTCGAGATCGAAAGCGTCAGCGTGCCGGCATTGCCGCCGCCATCGACAAAGGCCGTGGAGGCAGCGCAGGTCTTGTGGGAATCCTGGCCGGTGTCGAGCGCATCGATGATGGTGGTCCACCTGCCAAAGGTGTTTGTGGCGGGGATATCCGTGCCCGGCTGCGGCTGCTCCTGGGCGATCGCGCCCGACACGGCGACAGCGGCAAGCGAGCCGATGAAGGCCAGAACGGCAGGACGGAACACGCGCATCGTCAGATCTCCAACAGGCCGCGCCGCCCGAACAGCAAGCGGCGCAGAGCGCGGGATAAAAGACGATGCGCCGCTGGCGGTCAACCGAGATAGGGATAGAGCGGGAAACGATCGGTCAGCGCCACGACCTTGGCCTTCACGGCTGCTTCCACAGCCGCATTGCCTTCGTCGGAATTGGCGACCTTCAGCCCGTCCAGCACCTCGGCGATCAACTTGCCGATCTCGCGGAACTCGGCCTGGCCGAAGCCGCGCGTGGTGCCGGCCGGCGTGCCCAGACGCACGCCCGAGGTGACGAAAGGCTTTTCCGGATCGAACGGGATGCCGTTCTTGTTGCAGGTGATGTTGGCGCGGCCGAGCGCTGCCTCGGCGCGCTTGCCGGTGGCGTTCTTGGGCCTGAGATCGACCAGCATCAGATGGTTGTCGGTGCCGCCGGAGACGATGTCGAGGCCGGTTTCCTTGAGGCTCGACGCCAGCGCCTTCGCGTTGGCGGCGACACTCTCGGCATAGAGCTTGAAGCTCGGCTTCAGCGCCTCGCCGAAGGCGACCGCCTTGGCGGCGATGACATGCATCAGCGGGCCGCCCTGCAGGCCGGGGAAAACCGCCGAGTTCATCTTCTTGGCGATGTCCTCGTCATTGCACAGGATCATGCCGCCGCGCGGGCCGCGCAGCGATTTGTGCGTGGTCGTGGTCACGACATGGGCGTGCGGCAGCGGTGACGGATGCACGCCGCCGGCAACCAGGCCGGCGATATGGGCCATGTCGACCATCAGATAGGCGCCGACCGCATCGGCGATCTCGCGAAAGCGCTTCCAGTCCCAGATGCGCGAATAGGCGGTGCCGCCGGCCAGGATCAGCTTTGGCTTGGTCTCATGTGCGGTCTTTTCGATCGCGTCCATGTCGAGCAGATGGTCGTCCTTGCGCACGCCGTAGGAAACGACTTTGAACCATTTGCCGCTCATATTGACGGGCGAACCGTGCGTCAGGTGGCCGCCGGAATTCAGGTCGAGGCCCATGAAGGTGTCGCCGGGCTGCAGCAGCGCCAGGAAGACCGCCTGGTTCATCTGGCTGCCGGAATTCGGCTGGACATTGGCGAAGTTGCAGCCGAACAGCTTTTTGGCGCGCTCGATAGCGAGTTCCTCGGCGACGTCGACGAACTGGCAGCCGCCATAATAGCGCTTGCCCGGATAACCCTCGGCGTATTTGTTGGTCATGATCGAGCCCTGCGCCTCGAGCACGGCGCGCGAAACGATGTTTTCCGAGGCGATCAGCTCGATCTCGTGACGCTGGCGGCCAAGCTCGTTGCGGATCGAGCCGAAGATCTCCGGATCGGCATCTTCCAGCGTGGTTTCGAAGAAGGATTCGAACTTGTTCGACGCTGCCGCTGCAGTTGCCATGGCCTGAAATCCTTCGGTTCGGGGCATCTATCTATGCATATCGCTGCCCCGAAACCGCTGCACGGTTCCGGGCGACATGCATTGCCGCGCCATTAACACAGTTGTTTTCGCCTCGCCACGTTTGCAGCGCGAAATTTGCTGGCCGGATTGCGCCAGAGCGGCCCTGAACCGCTATTTTCGCTCCTGCCGCCCCTGCAGCAAGGCTTCGGTGAGCGTGATCTCGGTAAACAGCGCCCGCGCCGTATGGTCGTTGATCGCGCCGCTGCTTAACATGTCGCGCACGGCGATGCGCTCGGCCTCGATGCCGGCAAGCCGCATTTCGAGCTCCAGCCGCCCGGCTTCGCGGGCCTCTGCCCGGGCGTCGTCGGCCTCGTCCGAAGTGGCGATCCGGCGCCGGTAGCCGGCGACGATGTTTTCGGCGGCGGCAAGCCTGGCGCCGGGCACCTCGCCCTGGTCGTCGTCGCTGGCGCCCGCCATGCTTTCGACGCGGGCGATGGCCGCCTTGGCGGCGCCGATGCGGGCGAGACGCTCCTCGAT
>NZ_AYVK01000010.1:0-130743 GCF_000503155.1 Mesorhizobium sp. LSJC285A00 | reverse complement strand
TATCGCCTGCTTGCTGACGGCCGCCGGCAGATCAGTGCCTTTCACCTATCCGGAGAGACATTCGGCTTCGAAGCCGACACGACGCACCATTTCTTTGCTGAAGCCATCAACTCCACCGGTGTCCGCGTCTTCCGCCTCACTGCTGGAACGGACATGTCCCATCAGTTGCTGCCCCTAGCGCTCCAGGGGTTGACCAGAGCCCAGGAACACCTGTTGGTCCTCGGTCGCCAGAGCGCCATCGAACGCGTCGCCGCGTTCCTGGTTGACATGGCCGAACGGCAAGGGGGGTTGCGGCAGGTCGAACTTCCGATGTCGCGCATGGACATCGGCGACTATCTCGGCCTCACCATCGAGACGGTATCGCGGATATTCACCCGGCTGAAGGAGAAAGGCGTCATCCGCTTGGCTAGTCTGCGATGCGTGGAAATCGTCAGGCACAACGCGCTTCAGAACATGAGCGAGTGAATGACAACATGCTCCGGCCAGGCGGACTGTAGCGCCCGCCGTCTTCGCCAAATAGCCGCGCCGATGCAGGCGCGAAATGGAGCGTGATCTGATCGCCAGTCTTGGGCCGAAATGATCGCCGCTCGGCGACGATGGTCTCGCCGGTTGTCAGCGTCGAATGTACATAGGACGTAGATCCCAGCGCCTCGACGAATTCCACACTGGCCTGCATGGCAATCCCATCGCCCGCGTCGAGGTGTTCAGGCCTCAATCCAAGCTGCAGTCTGCGTCCGACCTCAAGCGGGGTGCGCACCGGGCTGAAAGTCCGGCGTTTTTGTCCGTATCTCGTCGTACCAACGACAGAGATACATTGATGCCGAAATTCTTATCACCGGTGCTTCGTCGGGTTTCGGTCTCGCCACGGCAGAACTCTTCCTTGCTCGGGGTTGGGAGGTCGTCGCGACCATGCGCACCCCCACGCACACACACTTCAGCCTCGGCGAATGCGTTGGCGATGCTATTTCCAACGCTTTCCATAACCCGCGACCTGATCGTGAACGACCTCGTTTCGGATTCAGCCCTTGCGCTCCTGAAGACTGTTGCCGCCGTCGACCACCAACAGGGCGCCGTTGACGTAACTCGCGCCTTCCGATGCCAGGAACACCACCGCTGCGGCAACCTCGTCCGGTCGCCCGGCCCGCGCCGGTGGCGTGTGTAGGGCAGCTTGCCGCTCCATTGCGCTCGACGAACCCGTTTCGATCCAGCCGGGCGCCACGGCATTGGCCGTGATGCCGCTTTTTGCCACTTCGAGCGCCAGCGTGCGCGTCAGGCCGACCATGCCGGCCTTGGCGGCGGAATAGGCTGCTGTGCCTTCGAAAGACACCAGCGGCCCGGTAACCGACGCCACATTGACGATGCGCCCATAGCCTGCCTCTACCATCGCCGGTAAAAATGCGCGGGTGACCAGGAATACGGTCTTCAGGCTGACGTCGATCCCGTGGTCCCAGTCTGCCTCGGTCATGGCAAGAAACGCCTTATCGGACGAGGGCGATGCCAGCGAACCCATGCCGGCATTGTTGACCAGGATGTCGACAGCGCCGACATCAGCCCGCAGCCTGGCGACTTCAGCTGCGATGGTGAGATCGGCGACAGCGGCTTTGGCATTGATGCCCTCGGCGCAAAGCTCGGCGGCGCGATCGAGTACACGCGCGCTGGCACCGTTCAGGAAAACGGCGTGACCGGCTAGGCCGAGCTGCCGCGCAATGGCAAAGCCGATGCCGTCGGCAGCACCCGCCCCGGTAATCAGCGCACGCTTGGTGGTAGAAGATGGCATGGTCAAATCAGCCTCCGCTGGTTTCCGCCGTCGCAGTCCTAGCACGCAGATTGGGCGACGGTGCTGCGAAGGTTTGCTCTGCAACATCCCGCGCCGCTTTGCGTTCTCGAAATGCCGAAGCCGGCCGCTCAGGGCTGTCGGCTCTGCTGCCGGAAGCTTTCTCGTCAGACTTGATCCGACCAGAATGAGACCCCGACCTCTGTTCCTCGTCCAGCGCCTGTGTAGCGTTCTAAATGCCGATTGCGCAGCCGTCCTTGCGTGGGTCTGAACCGCCCTGCAGCGTTCCATTCATCCAGTCGATCATGATCGCTTGGGCGCCCCCGATCGGCTCTTCCGCCGGGACGATGCGGAATCCGCGACCGGCCAGTTCCTCCTGAACCGCGACTGGAAGCGTGCTCTCGACCTCCACGTCCATCGTGCCAGGAATTGGAAAGACGCGGGGCAGATCAATGGCTTGCTGAAGGTCGAGGCCAAAATCAAGAACTTTTGACAGGAAGTGCGCGTGACCCATGGCCTGATACGCTCCACCCATCACACCGAAAGGCATAACAACGCGCCCATCCTTCACCAGCATGCCCGGAATGATCGTGTTCAGCGGGCGCTTGCCTGGTTCGATAACGTTTGGGTGGTTGGGATCCAGCGAAAAACTTATACCGCGATTGTTGAGTATCACGCCCGAGCGCGCCGCGACGATGCCGGAGCCAAAACCATAATAGATCGAGTTGATGAAACTGACGGCGTTGCGATCCTTGTCGACGACGGAAATATAGACCGTGTCGCGATGCACCGGCATATCGAATGAAGGAAGATCCGCGCGCGCGCGGCCAAGATCAATCATCCTCGCCAGACGATCCGCCGTCGCGCTTGAAAGCAGTTGCTCGACCGGCACCGCCACCTTCGCCGGGTCGGCGAGCAAAGCATCGCGCGCCGCATAAGCAAGTCGCGTCGCCTCGATCTCGATGTGCAGCCGGTCGGCGGATTGAGGGTCACCCTTGGCCTCGAAGCGCGACAGGATATTGAGGATCATGAGCGCTATGACGCCTTGGCCATTTGGCGGACATTCGTAGACGTCGTGGCCGCGGAAACCTGTCTTTATCGGCGTCACATATTCGCCCCTGGCCCCCATGAAATCATCCAGTGTGTGCAAACCGCCGAGGCTTCGCAGGCGCGAAACCATGTCCTCGGCAACCTCTCCCATGTAGAAGGCGTTGCGTCCATCCGTAGCTATCTTGCGGAATGTTGCGGCGAGTTCTGGTTGCCGGTGCACCTCGCCGATCCTCGGCGCCCGCCCCCCAGGGAGAAAGATGCGTTTTGCGCCAGGATCGGCGGAAAGCAGCGCCGCCTCCTGTTCCCAGTCGAAATGCACGCGTGGGGAGATGGCGTAGCCGCTTTCGGAGAACTCGATCGCAGGAGCGAAAAGCTTGCCCAGCGCCAGTTTTCCATGATCGGCGTTGAGCTGGGTCCAGGCGTCAACCGCACCGGGAACCGTTACCGCATGCGGTGAGTGACGCTCGATGTCCGTGATGCCCTGAGATGCATACCAATCGGCTGTTGCAGCCGCAGGGGCACGGCCGGATCCGTTGTAGGCGATGATCTCGCTGGAGCCTTCCTTCGACATCAGTACGAAACAATCTCCGCCGATGCCGGTCGATCCCGGTTCGACCACGCACTGGACGGCGCTGGCGGCGATGGCCGCGTCGAGTGCGTTGCCGCCCGCCTCCAGGATCCGGATGGCCGCAAGCGTGGCCGACGGATGGGACGTCGCGGCCATGCCATGCTGTGCGACCACGACCGACCGGTTTGGCTTCTCGAAATCCCTCATATGCAAAAAAACTCCCTAAAACGAATGCTGTGAGCGCCAGCCATCACGTTGGACCGGTCGAAAGGCCCGATGCAGGGCGCAGATGCCGTGACAGATTGTATTCGAGCCGGCCCAGCGTCCGGGTGATGATGAAATTGAGGATCAGGTAGATAGCGCCGGCGCAGACGAAAACTTCCATGGCCCGGTAGGTTTGCGAGATGATGCCCTGGGCGATGCCGGTGATTTCCATCAGCGTAACGATGGATGCAAGTGAGGTTCCCTTGACCATCAAAATGATTTCGTTGCCGTAGCTTGGCAAAGCCTGGCGCAGTGCGATCGGCAGGACGATGCGGCGCAAGGTCATCAGTCGCGTCATGCCAAAGGCCTGCGCCGCCTCAATCTGGCCGGACGGGACCGACTGCATGGCGCCGCGGAGGATTTCACTGCCATAGGCTGCGGTGTTGAGGGTTAGCGCGAGGATGGCACACCAATAAGGTTCGCGGAAAAGGCCCCACAGACCAAGTTCCTGCAATGTCGGCCGAAACTGGCCAAGGCCGTAGTAAATCAGGAATATCTGGACCAACAGGGGCGTGCCGCGAAACACCGCGACGAAGCCCTTGATTGGCCAGTCAATCAAGGGCTGGCGGAGGCGCTGGGCCAGCGCCAAAGCCAAGGCGAGGATGGCGCCGAGCAGGATGGACGTGCCGGCAAGCTCAAGCGTCAGCGGCAGGCCGGCAAGCAGCTTTGGCAATATTTCAGCGAAAAAGGCGAAATCCATTACACCCCCCGAATGCCCCGAAGCGCGCGGCGTTCAGCGCGCTTGAACAGCAATCCCGTCGCTGAGGCGATGGCCAGGTAGAGAGCGGCGGCAGCCATGTAGAAGAGAAACGGCTCGCGGGTCGATCCAGCCCCGATCTGTGCCTGGCGCATCAGTTCGACAAGCCCGATTACCGAAATCAGCGCTGAATCCTTGAGCACCAGTTGCCACACATTCCCTAGCCCCGGGATGGCGTGACGCATAAGCTGGGGTGCGATCACCCGGCGCAACATGAGCGCAGGCGGCATGCCATAGGCGCGCGCTGCTTCGATCTGACCGCGGTCGATGGCGATGTAGGCACCGCGGAATACCTCCGCCTGATAGGCACCCGAAATTATGCCGATTGCCGTTGTGCCTGTGGCGAAAGCCGGCAATCCAAGGAAGCCCTGGGCGCCAAACCAATGGCCAACCGCAGTCAGCGCCATGCTACCGCCGAAATACAGGAGATAGATGGTCAAGAGGTCGGGAACGCCCCTGAATACCGTGGAATAGGCATCGGCGAGCAAGCCGAGGGAGCGCGACCCGCTGACCCGGGCCGCAGCTGCCAAGGCGCCGATCACCGAGCCGACCATAAATCCGGCGACCGAAAGCAGAAGCGTTACGAACGCAGCGCTGAGCAGCGCCACCGCCCAACCGCCGTCGCCAAACCCTAGCAGACGAACGCTATCCAGCATCGGCTAGTTCGCGCTCCGGGAAGGGCTTCTCACTTGGGCGGCGTGACGTCGGCCTTCAGCCATTTCAGCGAAAGCTTTTTGATGGTGCCGTCGGCAATGGCTTCATCGATCGCCTTGTTGAACATCGCCTTGAGCACGGTATCCTGCTTGCGCAGCCCTGCCCCAGTGCCCCGTCCGAAAACCCCGCCGAGAAAGCCGGGACCAGCGACCGTGTAGCCTGAGAATTCCGGCTTGGCCAAGGTTGCCGCCAAAGCGGTCTGCTGTGCAAACAGGGCATCCACACGGCCGGCCGCGAGATCGAGGTCGTGCTGTTCCGTGGTTTTGTACTCGCGGATTTCGACGGCGCCGTCGAAATACTTTTTCAGGAACTCCAAGTTCGCCGTCGCAGCCTGGACGCCGACGATCTTGCCGGCGATCAGCGGCTTGATCTTGTCGATTGCCGCCTTGGCAGGGGCCTCGTCTTCCAGTTTTATCTTCTCGGTCGAACCGGCCAACGCACCGAGCGCGCTGTCCTTCGCCACGGCGAACCCGGAAGGATCGATCGCATAGGGTTGAGTGAAGTCTATGACTTCAAGTCGTTTGTCGGTGATAAACATGCTCGCCATGATGACGTCGAACTTACCAACTGTCAGCGCCGGGATGAGCCCATCCCAGTCCTGCGTAATGATGGTGCATTCAATTTTCATACGCTCACAGAGATTGCGCGCGAGCTCGACCTCCATGCCGTCAGGCTTTCCATCAGCGGTGGTAAAGTTCCAGGGCGCATAGGCGCCCTCCGTCGCTATGGTGATCTTCTTTGGCGCATCCTCGGCCGAAGCCGACAAAGCGGCAGCTAAGCTCAATCCGGCCGCAAGACATGCAATGGGTAATAGTTTCATGGTTCTGTTCCCCTTTTTTTCGGCCCTGCGAGGGCACTTTGTAGAAATCGAATATCCCTCTTGCCCGACTACCTCAACGTCGGCTCGGGCTCGCGAACTCGGCCAGCAGCGGCGCCGTGTCGAGAATGTGTCTGCGCATCACGGCTTCGGCAGCTTCGGCATCGCCGCCGCGTAGCGAATCGATCACTGCCGAATGCTCCTCCGCGGCGCTGAGCGGTTTTTCGACATAGTCGAACCAGATGCGCAGATAGGGCTCGATGGTCACATGCAGGGATGCGATTTGCCGAATAAGCTTCGGGCGGCCGCTTAGATTGCAAATGTAGCCGTGAAATTCCTGGTGCCGTGTCACCCAATCAGCGCCGCCGGCAGCGCCACTGCGCTCCATCCGGGCCAACAAGCGCTCAAGTTCGGCAATGGTTTCGGTGTTCATCCGAGGCATTGCCAGGCGAACGGCAAGCCCTTCCAGTACCGAGCGAATCTCGAATGTCTCGTAGATCTCGTCCAGCGTCAGACCAGCGACGATACAGCCACGATTGGGGCGGATCACCACCAGCCCGTCGACTGCCAGCCGCTGGAAGGCCTCCCGCACAGGCATCCGGCTCATGCCGATCTCGGCCGCGATCTCTTCCGGGATGAGCCGGTCGCCTGCACGGTAACGCCCGAGGCGTATTGCAGACTGCAGATGCAGAAAAGCTTCCTGCTCCGCAGTGGCCGGCGTCTGGGCGTAGGGAATTGCCGAATGGCTCATCTGGGGATCTTTTTTGCTGAATTTTCTGATCAACGCAAATTGGATTTTTGTATCCACAAATACAATAGAGTTCTGTCGCGCAGTCAAGGCAAATCGTCAAGAGCCCTTAGAGGCCGGCGCGGTCCCCTGATACCGCCTCGTATCGCGCGCCCGAACTTGGCGCAAACGCGGCACGGCTTTTCATCGAAAGGATCAAGGGACGTACGAAAAGCGTGTTCGTGACGGTCGCGCTGAAAGTCGTGGCACGTGGCAACACAAAGATGCCTGGAGCGTTTCCCAAGGCCTCGCGCCAATATCCCTAGTCGAGTTCGATGATGCTGCAGCCATAGGCCGGGAGCGACAGCCTACCGCCGCGTACTTTGCCATCGCCGAGCAAATCCTTGCCCGCGGGGACATTGCCGATGCTTGCCGGCTCGCCCAGCGTGTTGAGGATGAACAGCAGGCGGCGGTCCTTGCTCCGCGGATGGTCGCTTCGACGCCGGCCGGCATGTCTGCGATGAGCGGCACGATACCGGCGGGCGCCAGCACTTGATCGGCCAGCACCTCGACCAGAGCGTCGCTGAGGTACGTGCCGAGGTAGATCACCTTGCCCCTGCCGACTTTGCGCGAAGTTATCGCGGCTTGGCCCTCGGCGAAGCGGCTGGCCCAGCTGCCGATAACCTCCGTGCCCGGCGCGACGTTAAGCAGCTCATAAAGATGCGCCGCCGTCACCTGCGCATTCCCGATCTTGAGCTCGTATTGGCGGCTCGCCGACGTCGCTGGCAGCTTCTTGCGCACCGTATTGGCGCCGAAGCGGCCGCCATGCTCGAACAGGCCCTCGCCGCCGATCGGCGTCAGCAACCCGAACTCCTCGACCGTGATCCCGGCCAGCGCCGAGAGCGTCTTGCCCGTGAGGTGTCGCGGATGACGTGGTTGTTAACGTCGCGTGATCCGGTGCGGCCGCCCAGGATTACCGTTCCACCCGCCTTGGCGAAGGCCTCGATCCGCGCCGTCCACGCATCGGTCCATTTCAGCCAATGCGGCACGTAGAGCGCCTTGAGCTTGCTGAGATCATCCTCGGGATGGATGAAGCCGCAGGCGATGTTGTGGCGGTAGCAATAGCGGTGCAGCAGCGTCGCATCGTCCTGCGGGCTCGGCATGCCGATGGGGCAGGAGCGGTGCATCTCTTGATTGTCGAAATCTGATCCGGCGATGCCCAAATCCATGCGCACATGCGTGCCGAGGATCTTGTCCTTGAGCGCCGTGACCTCGCCCGCAAACTGCTTGGCCTCGTCATAGCGCCGCCGCGGGATGTCGTCGTGATCGATGATGCCCATCCAATAGATCTCGGCGCCGAAATGCGCCGGCCGCCAGCGGAAGAACATCACGCCATCGGCGCCGCGCGCTACTGACGTATAGGCCATGCGGCGCATCTCGCCGGGTTCGGGCGTCAGCGTCGAGAAGTTCGGCTGCGCACCGAAACCCGATTGCTGCTCAGGCACGATGAAGTTGCCGGTGAAGCCGCGGCAGATGTCGAGACGCAGCGCCTGTACCTCCGCCAGACAGAGAGCGGCGCGGATTTCGAGGCAGTCGTCATAGTCGGAAAACTCCAGGCGATAGTCTACTTGATGGCGCCGGCGGTGAGGCCGCCCTGCCAGAACCGCTGCAGTAGCAGGAATACCACGATGACCGGGATGATGCTGACCAGAGCGCCGGTTATGATGATCGAGAACAGCACCTGTCCTCCGCCACCGCCCTGCTGCGCGAGCTGATACCAGGTCGCAAGGCCCACCGTGATCGGCTGATATTCCGGCGTGCGCAGCACGATGAGCGGCAGGAAGTAATTGTTCCAGCTCCCGACGAATGAGAGCAGCGCCACGGTCACCATGCCCGGCGCCACCAGCCGCAGCACGATGGCGCGGAAGATCACGAACTCGCCGGCGCCATCGAGACGCGCTGCGTCGAGCAGTTCGTCGTCGACGCCCTGCTCGATATAGACGCGCATCAGATAGACGCCGATCGGCGAGATCATCGAGGGCAGGATCACGCCCAGCGGATTGTCGCTGAGTCCCGAAAGCGCCAGCAGCAGGAAGGTCGGCACGACGAGGGCCGTCTGCGGGATCATCACAGCGCCCAAGACCAGCGCAAACAGCAGATTGCGGCCGACGAATTTGAATTTGGCTAACGCATAGCCTGCCGCGGTAGCCAAGATCGCGGCACCGAGCCCGGCGACGCTCGAATAGAGCACGCTGTTGAACATCCAGCGCATGAAGACGCCGTTGTCGCGCGCCAGAAGATCGCTCAGATTCCGCCAGAGGTTGAACTCCGTGCCGAAGCCGAAGCCGAACGTGGTGAACAGGTCGCCATTCGTCTTCGTTGCCGACAGGACCAGATAGGCCAGCGGCATGAAGCTGTAGAGGAGGAACAGTGACAGCAGCAGCGTGAGCATGATCCGCGAGCGCCGCCTTTCGCCGGGCCGGCGCTTGGCAGCCTCGAAAGTGGCGATGTCGGTGGTCGCAGTCATCATTGCTCCGACCGACGGCGGTTGGCGATCAGGGTGAAGATGTAGGAGGCACCGGCGATCACGATGCCAAGCACGAACGAAACGGCGGCCGCATAGCCATACTGCTGGTTCTTAGTCGCCAGAGAATAGGCATAGAGGTTCGGCGTGTAGCTCGAATTGATGGTGTTACTGGCGAGCGCGCGCATCAAATACGGCTCATTGAACAGCTGCAGTGTGCCGTTGATCGAAAAGATGATGGTGAGCAGGATCGCCGGCCACAGCAGCGGCAGCTGGATCAGCCGGGCAAATTGCCAGGGCGAGGCGCCGTCCATCCGCGCGGCCTCGGCGAGGTCCGACGGGATCGCCTTCAGCGCGGCGTAGTAGATCACCATATTGTAGCCGACATATTCCCACGTCACGATATTGGCCAATGAGAAGATCATCGCGCCCGGCGATAGGAAGTCCGGCGGCGGCAGGTTGAACGCCTTGGCAATCTGCGTGAACGGGCCGAAGGTGGGGCCGTAGAGATAACCCCAGATGATCGTCGCGATCACGCTCGGCACAGCGTAGGGGAGGAAGAAGCCGAGCCGGAAGACGCCCTTGGCATAGACCTGGCCACGATCGAGCACGATGGCGAACAACAACGCCAGGGCCAGCATGATCGGCACCTGCACGATGCCGAACAAAACGAGGTTCCACACGCCGCCCCAGAATTTGGCGTCGTCCGCGACCTTGATGTAGCTGGCTGCACCCGCGAACTGCCGTCCGCCCACCAGCGTGTCGCGGTAGAGGCTCATGTAGAACGCATAGACCAGCGGCGCGACGATGAAGGCGATAAACAGCAGCATGAAGGGCGCCAGGAACAGATAGGGCGCCAGCTTTCGTAACGTAAAACCGCCCGATCGCGCTCGGCGCGTCGCTGCGGCTGGCGAGTTCGACAATGCCCTGGTCCCCATCCTGCAAGATAAAGAGATCGGGCGCGCCGATCAAGGCGCGCCCGGCCGGTGCCCGGGAGGAGTTAGGCCACGGTGAAGCCTTGGTCCTTCGCGTAGGTGACCACGGCATCCTGGACACGGTCGAACGCATCCGACAGCGTGCCGTTGCCGCTGATCGAAGCGCCGAATTCATCGGACATCGACTGGTAGAGGAAGCCCTGGAACGGGCTCCACTCAAACGGCGCCACGGCACTCGCTGATTTGGCAAACACTTTGTTCACCTCCTGGCCGCCAAAGAATTCCGGCTTGGCGCTCGCCCATTCCGGGCTCGACAGCAGCGCGTTGGTGCAGGGAAAGAAGTTTTGCTTGGTGGTGTAGAGCTTTGTGGCTTCGGGATTCGTATTCAGCCAGATCGCGACTTCGGCGGCCTCGGGCAGATGCTGGGTCGCTTTCATCACGGCCAGCGCTGAGCCACCCCAAGCGCCAGTCACGAACTTGCTCGCGTCCCACTGCGGCAGATCGGCGGCACGCCACTTGCCCACGCTGGTCTTGGCGACCGAGGTCAGGAACAGCGGACCCCAGCCCGCAGCAAGCCAGGTGGCATAGCGACCCGAGTCGAGGCCGGTGTACCACTCATTGTTGAAGCCCGGCTTGGTCTCGATAACACCCGCGGTGATAAGGTCCTGCCAATAGGCGGCGAAGTCCTTAGCAATCTTGTCGTTGATCCTGATCACGAGCTTGTCGCCATCGCGGCTGACCGGCTTCCAGCCCATCGGCCACAACAGACCCAAGACCCAGTCGGCGTTGGCTCCGAACGGCGCGTCGGTCATGAACACATTCGGATCGGCCGCATGGATCTTCTTGCCCGCATCGGCAAACTCGGCCCAGGTGGTGGGCGGCGTGATCCCATGCTCGTCGAAGACGTCCTTGCGATAGAGCATCGCCATCGGACCGTAATCCTGCGGCGTGGCGTTGACCACATCGCCCATGGCGACCTGCGCCCATAGGCCTTCGGGGAACTCGCCCTGATGGGCATTGGCGTACTGGCCGATGTCTGCGAGGGCGTCGACCTGGCGGAAGCTCTCGAGGTGCTGGTATTCGATCTGGGCGACGTCCGGAAGGCCGCTGCCCGCCTGCAGGCCCGCGCGGAGCGCGTTATACAACGGGTCCCCCTGGCCGGGATTCACGAGTTCGATCTGGATGCCTGGATGCGCGGCGTTGAACATGTCTACCTCAAGCTGGAGATTCGGCACCCAAGACCACACAAGCACCTTGACGGGCTCGGCACCGCGAACTGCGGCAGGCAGACCCGCTACCGCAACGCTCGCGCCCGCAACTTTCAAGAAGTCACGACGCTGCATCATCCGCCCAAGCGGATTGAAAATCTTCGTCATTGAAGTCCTCCCACGAAAGATACGCTCCCACACGACGCAGGGCGCGTTTTTTCTTTCAGTTAGAAACTTAATGCCGACATACAGTCGCTGTCAATTGCGATCGATTGATCTTCAGTCGGCCATCACGAGGCTGTCGGCAGGGTTGAGAGTCGTCGCATCAAGCACCAGACGCACCGCGCCCAGGACGATATCGCGGTGCCCCAGCGCACCTATCACGAGGCGCGGCGGGTCGTACACATTGCCCTTGAGGCGATGTCGCAGCACATCGAGCACCAGATCACCACCGCCGACGACCCGGCCCGCCAGTACGATGATTTCGGGGTTCATGAAGGCAGCAACACTGCCCACCGCCATCGTCGCATAGTCCAGCAACTCGGTGACAACCGGCGCGATTTTGTCCGCCTGCCGGTCGGTGACAGCGGCCAGGGTGAGCTTTCCCGCCGCATACTGGGTGTTGGCCTCTTCGAGCATCTTGGTCGCCTGTTCGGGGATGCCGAAAAAGCGCAGCGATTGCTTGTCGCCCAGATATTCGAACGGCCGCCCGGTAAGGAGGGGGTCGTCGAGATACCAGCCGATCTCGCCCGCCGCATGCGAATGCCCGCCATAGAGCTTGCCGTCGATCACGACGCCCGCGCCCGCGCCGGGCCCGATCGAAAGGCTCACGACGCTGTCGGCGCCACGCCCGGCCCCGAATCCCCATTCGCCCACGGCGGCGAGGTTGCGCCCGTTTTCGACGACGATAGGTATCTGAATATGCTCGCTGAGCCGCGCCCGCAACGGCATGTCGCGCCAGCCGAGCCCGAGCGTCAGCACCACTTCGCCCTCCGGCTGCCTGACGATCGAGGGCACGCCAATGCCGATGCCGCGAATAGTCTGGCCGCGCGGGCGGGGGGCCGCCATAAGCCGGCGGATCAGGCCGACCAGCTTTTCGAAATTGCGCTCGCCATCATCGTCGGCGGTCTCGTGCATTTCTGTCTGCACGACGCCTTCGAGATTGGCCACGGCGCCGTAGAACTCGCCCTTGCCGGCCTCGATGCCAATGATCGCATGCGCCGCACCGCGGAACTTGATGCGCGCCCGCGGCCGGCCCCGGACATTGGCCTCGTCAAACCCGTCATACGCAACCAAATCCTCGGCAATCAGATCCTCGATCACCCGCATCACCGTCGGCAGGCTGATGTTCAGCCGCTCGGCGAGGCTCGATGGCGAAATCACTCCTTGGGTGCGGATCAAATCCACCACGGCCGAACGATTGAGTCGGCGTAACAGGCTCGACGTCGTGGGCTGGCGCTTCATTCATGGACCAGTTGCAAAAGGCCGGCGGACCGGCAACGAGCGTCGGCATAGACCAGAACCGTGCCAGAGTCCGCCTTTTTCTGATGACGCCGAACGTCAGTTGTCGCTCGGCAGGGAAAGCTACCGCGGTAGCCCGTTCGATGATTACGGCGCTCCGTGGCGGGCGCCCAAGCCCTCTGAAGTCACTGCGCTACTTGTGCAAATAACTGACGCCGGTCGCTTCAATCGGTTACGAGCTCGTCCGCCCAACATCAATGACCGCTTTTGGCGGCGGGTTCAACCGATCGCTCCGCTAGGGTCTGATAGAGCAAGGTCTTTCTGGGGCGTTCGTTGAGTTGCCGCGCGATGGCGCTGAGCTTTGCCTGGCTGTGCAGGGACAGGTCGGTGCCACGTGGCAGATAGGCGCAGCAGTCGGTTGGTGTTTTCATTCGAGCCGCGCTGCCAGGGTGATCGAGGATCGCAGAAGTAGACCTCGACGTCCGTGGCCAGCGTCAATCGCTGGTGCTCGGCAAGCTCTTTGCCTCGGTCCCAGCGCTGCCATGAAGGCGCTGTCTTTGTCCCGTGCTTTATCGATGCGTTTTATCCAGGACGGCATTGCGACGCTCGAATTGCTGGAGCGCCTGAGTCTCGACGTGGACTATCTGAAGAGCAGACCTGCTGCGGTCAGCCGATGGCCAACAGCGGCGCGCACAAGGAGGCGGCAGGGGCCGAGGCGGTCTTCGTCGCCAATTTTGCCGGCTACGATATATCGTTGGACCTTCGGCGAGCTGCATCCACCATGTCCGCTCCCAGCCAGCGTTCTGGAATCGACAGATCAGGCTCTCGCTCGCCGGAAGATTGTCGGTCCCACACACGCGTGGTGGACACGAATCCGGCGAGCCCGGCGACGTCTTTCATGGCCTGTACGAAATGCACCCCTCGAGGTGTTCGATGAGGCGGAAGACGTCCCCCTTCCCGTCCGACAGCGGATCGAACCAACGCATCGCGCCGAAATTTCATCGCTCGCGCGTGCTCTCCTTGACGTCGAGCGCGAATCCGGCGCGCTCGAGCACCGCGGCGCAGTGCACCTTGTCCTTCAGCTCTTCCAGCTCTGCTTTTTTCATCTTCGCCTGCGCCTCGTCGCGCTCCCTCCCTCGATTCCGCCCCGGATTTTTCAGTGCAGGAACCGGATGCCGCGAAGAGCAGGGCGGGCAAGGGCGCGGCCGGCAAGCCGGCGTTTGTGCCGGGTGGCGCGAACGATGCCCATGTCGGTCATCAAGCCGCGCCCCGCCGCTTCGCCGGCATGGCGGTTGCCCGCGACCATGATTGTCAGTCCCAAAAAGCTGGCACCTAGGGCGCGGTCGCTCTTGAGATAATCATCGCGCCGGCAACATGCCTGTTATCGCGTCGGCGACAAAGGCTGGATCTTCCCAATGCGGGTTGTGGCCGCAATCCTGCGCCCACACCAGACGCGATCCGACGAGTGCATCGGTCAGCGTGCGCTGGTGCGCCGCGCCGAAAAGNGCGCCGCGCCGAAAAGCGGATCGCGCCCGCCGGCGATGATCAGCGTCGGGGCCTCCACCGCCCGCGCCGCGGCGGTCAGATCGGTGCGGCGGACTTCTTCGAGAATGGCGCGCCAGCGCGCAGCCGGGATCGCGGACGCGTCCTTCGCGAGGCCGGCGAGAAAAGCCCGCGGCACGCCCGGTCGACAGGCATGCCACCAGTCGTAGAACGGATCGGACGGCGAGATCGGGTCGCGCAAGGCTGCAACGCCGTCGATCAGCTGATGATCCGATCCGAAATCGGGCTTCAGCGTGCTGGCCAGGATCACCAGCCCACCGATCAGCTCCGGACGACGCGCGGCCAGCATGATCGACACCATGCCGCCCAGCGAATGGCCGACAACGATCGGCCGGCCGAGCCGCAGGCGTTGGATCAGCCCGGCCATATCCTCGGCAAAATCGGCGGCGCGATAACCCTCGCCCGCCTGCGAACCGCCGTGGCCACGCAGGTCCGGCATGATAAGCCGGCGCCCGGTAAGATGCGGCGCCAGCAGCAAAAAACTGCGGCTGGTGTCGGTGAAGCCATGAACCAAGAGCAACGGCGGCTCCGAACCGGCGATCTCGACATAGGTAAGCTCGAGACTGCCGACATCGACGATGCGCTTACGTCCGGCCCAAGACGCCTGTTCGGCCTCCTGATCCGTCAGCTCCAAAACTGCCGGCCTCACAGTCCGAGCTTTTCCTTGACCGCGGCAAGGCCGGGTTTGCCATCGAAGGTGGCGACGCCGGCAAGCCAGGCATCGAGCCGATCCTTGTGCAGGGCGATCGACTTCAGAGCCCCGTCCTCCGGCTTCATGCCGTCGTTAATGAGGTAGCCCATGCCGACATTTTCCATGTCGATGTCGAAGGCGAGGTTTTTCAGGAACTGCGCCACATTCGGGCATTCCTGCAGAAAACCCTTGCGAACCTGCGTGGTCACGGTGGCGGCACCGAAATTCGGACCGAAGAACTCGTCACCGCCAGTCAGGTACTTGAAGTCGTACATCGTGTTCATCGGGTGCGGCGCCCAGCCCTGGAAGACGATGAACTGCTTCTCCTTGATCTCGTAGCCGACCTCCGAGAGCATGCCGGCCTCGCTCGATTCGACCACCTGCCAGCCGTCGAGGCCGAAATTGGGATCGGCAATGGCGTCCATCATCAGCTGATTGGATCCGGGCTCGATCCCGTACATCTTCTTGCCGAACTTGTCGGCGAATTTGTGCAGGTCCGACAGGTCCTTGACGCCGGCGTCCCAGACATAGGTCGGCACGGCAAAGGTGTATTTGGCGCCGACCAGATTGACGCGCACATTCTCGATGGAGCCGTCCTTCTTGTAGGGCTCGTAATAGGTGACCATGGCCGGATCCCAGTAGCCGAGGAACAGGTCGAGGTCTTTGTTCTTCATCCCCTCGTAGATGACGTTGATGCCGAGCACCTCGCTCTGCGGCTCGTAGCCGAGCGCCTGAAGCAATACCTTGGCCACGCCGGTGGTGAAGGCGAGATCGTTCCAGCCGGGCTCGGCCATGCGGACCGTTTTGCAGCTTTCGACCTCGGCGGCCCGGGCCGCCTGCGAAGCCAGCGTCAGGGCCGCGACACAGACGCCATTCGCAAGCATGCGCAACATTCCGGTTCTCCTCTTTCCGACTTTGACCTATTGGTCACTTTATTGTCCTGCTGGTCAATTGTTGATCTGAACGGACGAAGATGTCAATATGGATTCGCAATGGATGGGTCGACCCAGTGAAGCTCACGCCTCTCAGCGACATACGCCGCAAGGAATTGCGCCAGGCGGCGTTCGCCGTTCTGGAGCGCGAAGGAATCGCCGGTGCGACGCTGGAAAAGGTCGCGGCCCAGGCCGGCGCCTCCAAGGGCATCGTGCTGCATTATTTCCGCAACAAGCAGGAGTTGTTCGAGCACGCCATGCGCGAGGCGAACGCCGTGCTCTGCCACGCCGTGGTCGCCCGGCTGCAGCGGGCGCGCACGCCGATGGAACGGCTGGACGCGGTGATCGAGGGCAATTTCGAGGAGCATCTGTTCCTGCCGCCGCTCTGCCATGCCTGGCTGTCGCTCTGCGCCGAAGTGCCCCGCGACGAGCAGCTGGCGCGCATCCAGAAGGTCATCCATGCGCGCATGCGCTCGAACCTCTTGTCCGGCCTGCGCGGCCTCGCTTCGCCGGAACTGGCCGACGAAATCGTCGTTGGCATCACCGCTTTGATCGACGGGCTATGGCTCAGGCTCGGTCTGCAGCCGGGCAGCGTCACGCGCGAGCAGGCCGTGCGCCAGGTCAAGGATTTCGTCGCGGGGCGGCTTTGCCCCGCGCCAGCCTAGGCCCTTCGGCCTTGCCTCGGTCGGATAAAGTTCATAGCCGGCGGGGTCGTACCCTTGACCGCCCAATTGCGGGAGCATGGCGATGCGACTCCAACGAAGCGGGCGCTGGTCACCCGTGGGTCGGACGGCATCGGCCTGGCAATTTTTCGGAAGCTTTCGCCCGCGAAGGCGCGGATGGCTGATCGTGGGGCGCGACCCCGGCAAGCTGGAAACCTTGTGCAACACGCCGCGGTCGAAACGCTGTCGACCGATCTCGCCACCAGCGAAAAGGAGATCAAGTTCACTTATCCCTTATCTGCATTTGGACAAAGTTGGGGGCACGACCACGGTAGAGAATCCTCGTTACCACTAACAGCCAGATTTCGATCCGACGCTAGTTCGTCGGCAAGTTGCGATCAAACAACAATCGTTTGTAATTCAGAACAACCGCTCCCACCGTGAAAACTACGTCAGGATGGCCTAGCTCCCGCGCCCGCGCCCGCCTAGGACTGCCACATATTTTCCCAGTCCATCATTGCCGCCACCCCGCATGACGACGATAGCAAAAGCACGTCTCCTCGATAGTGGTCTAACGAAGTAGCGGTCTCCCGCTACCAACGCCCAACGGCCGGTCCGAAAAGGCTGACAACACCGCCTATTTTGCACGCCGGGACCGCCATTTTCCGCTAAAGCCGAATGCACCCCTTCCCTCTGCACTGAAGGCCCGATTACGGCCAACGCATGCTGAGGTATCGACTTGTAGGATTCAGAAGTCGTGAAGCGGTGTTCGTTGACGTCACGTCCGGTGACCGCCGAGCGCATCGAGCGAGCGCTCGATCGCATCGCGGAGATCATTGTGGCGCGAGGGGACCAAGGCGAGGCCTGGCTGCCGTTATATGAACATCTGGAACGTGCTCTGCGAGACCACAAGGCGAGGGAAAAGCGTATGGCGGCTGTGCGCGAGCGCGTCACACGATCGAGGGGTCAAAGGGAAGCACGATCTTCATAAGCTCTTCCTGCCACATCTTCATGTCGCCACCCTCGCCATATTTTGGCCGGTCGATCGTGTGGCCCATAAGCATACGCCGAAGTTCCTCGTCCAGCCTGCCGTTCTTCATACGGTCTTCGAACGAATGGCGCAGCGAATAGACCGTATGATCCTCGGTGGGAAACAATCCGTGGCTCTTGAAGTGCTTGTTAAGCAGGGCTGACAACGATGCCTCGCGGTCCTTGTACCGTGGGAAGCCCTTTGAATATTTCTTGAACACCTCAAGCGCCACGCCGACCAGTGGTATCTTGCGCACTGACGAGGCGGTCTTGATTTCTCGCGGATCGTCAGGGTCGTCGCGCGGTTCGACCGAGATGTGCGGGACATCGTGGTCAAGATTGATGACGCCGGCATGTAAATTCGCAAGCTCGCTCGGTCTCGCGCCTGTCTCCGCAAACGCAAGGACGATACCCCGCGCGTCCTCGTTGAGCGTTGTGAGCGCGCCCGGCGCAAAATCTTGTCCCGGATCCAGTCGGTCGGGAATGGCGGCCGGCTGCGCTTTGACTTGTCGCTAAATGAGAGATCGGCGAAGGGGTTTTTCTGTTCGGGGAAACCGAGATGCCGGTAGTAGTCGGCGTAGAGGGTTCGCAGGTTCCCCATGTTTCGGTTGCCAGTAGACGCCGAACGGTCTGCCCTCCCTGTCTGGGGCGCGATACGATTCAGCCAGTAGTTATGCACCACTCGAGCGTCGTCGCGCGTGATCTCACCCATGCCTTGTCGCCGACCAGGCCGATAAACACATCGACGCTCATCTCGCGTTTTGCCTTCCAGCGCTTCTTCTGATCGGGGCTTTTGGTACGGATTTCGTCGCGGGTGATCTCGTCGAAATAAAGCTCCAGAGCCTCTGATATCTTGTCGTCAGGACGGGCAGCGGTGCCGCCGACTGCGTCCACCGATGGTGATGTGGCGGGTGCTCCGATCGTGCTCTCGACTCTCTGCAGGATCGTGTCGAGCGGCTCGGCGATGAGAATCTCGGCAAGCGGCCGATAAACGAACCCCAACGATTCGGCGCGCTTGATCGCTTGGCCGTATCGGGCGCGCGCCGCCTGTGGATTTTCGCCCAGGATTAGTGACGCCCACAATGCATTGTCGGCTGCCTCGTGAAGATCTCTGGCTGTGCGCGCCTTTATTCGCTCAGTGGTATCGAGGGCACGGCGCACGAACTCACCCCGTTCGTCGAGGTGCCTGACCTCTTGTGGCACCCGGCGTCGGCAATGGAAGTGATCCCCCCTGAGTTGCAGGAAGCGGTCGGGATCATGCTCTTCGCGTCGTCTGCCCAGTGTTCAACACGGCGTTTGTGTCACGATACGTATCACATTATGTATCACAAACGGCGCGAAAGCGCAACCTAGGCGAACCTTTCGCCGAAATTTGCCCGAAATTTGCCAATGAATTCAAATGCTTATTCGGAAGGTCGGTGGTACCGTTGGCTGGGATCGAACCAGCGACCTCCGGATCCACAATCCGGCGCTCTAACCATCTGAGCTACAACGGCACGTTCATGAGCCAGATCGTGGTGAAAATTCATTCTCCGAGATCCGCTCTGTCGTTCGGCGATGCGTCCAATACGGTCTATCAGAGACTAATTCAAGGCCTTTGATAAGGCAAAGCCGGTTCCGCCAACAGGCGCCGGTTTCTTCGGCAAAAGAAAAAGGCCGGCGGGAGGAGGTGCCGGCCTTTTCCTGTTACGAGCCAGCGGGAGGAGGTGCTGGCTGGTCACCCCGGAGAGCAGAGGGAGGAGGTTCCACTCGCCGGGTATTCATCTGGACAACTCTATCGCACACCTATTTGTCTGACGAAATGCGACGTTTTGATGCATCGCAGAGTTGTGCGCAATTATTAGGCGGCCTTGATGTCCTTCAGGGCCTTCTCGAAAGCGGTCTTGACCGGCTTGGAGACGTCTTCGGCAGCCTTCGAAGCAACAGCCTGGAAGTCCTTAGCCTGCTCGACGGTGGTCTCGACGCGCTTGCGCAGGAAGGCGGTCTGCAGTTCGACCACTTCCGACAGCGACTTGGCGCCGATGAGGGCCTCGAGATGCGAGAAGCCGGCTTCGGCATTGGCGCGCAGAGCGGCGATGGTCTTGAGCGACAGGTCGCTGGAAACGGTCTTGGCAGTCTCGAAGGTCGATTCCAGGACTTTCTGGGTCTCTTCGGCGCCGGTCTTCAGCTTGGAGTAGGCTTCCTTCGACTGCTCGACGCCCTTTTCGGCGAAAGCGCGGATCTGGTCGGTTGCCTTGGAAGCGTCGAAGCTCGGGAATTCGACGTTTTCGATGGTCTCAGCGGTCTTGGCCTTGGTCATTTTCCATCCTTTCGGGGTAGCGGCTTTGACAAAAAGCCGTCTCGTTCATGTATGATGGCAATATAGCGGTTTTTTTGTGCGATGCAATATCTTTGTTGCAGTGCACCATAAATTTCTTCCCATGCGTCACCCAAGAGGTTATCCAGGGACATTCCGAGAGGCTGTTAACCAAGTGGCCAGAGATTCCACCTGCTTCCCGCCATGGCTTGTGGACCTTCGCCGCGCGGGCTTTTATTAACAAAGCGTTAACTGCAAATTGCCCGCCTTGTGGTTCGCCAAGAGGGGTTCGCCAAGAGGTTTCACCGAAAGGGTCCGCCAAGCGCATGCCTTCCGAGAACTACTCTTTCCTCGATGTCGCCGTGCTTGATGCGGTTCGCCAGCGCTTCGCCGCCGGCGACGCGATCGCGATTCTGTCGGCCGACCTCGAACAGGTGATCTGGGCCAACGGCCCGGGCGCTGCGGTGTTCGGCTATCCCGATATCGAGGCCATCATCGGCGCCTCGGCTCAGCTGCCGCTGATCGCCAGGCGCCAGATCATGGCGACCGCGGGCTTCCCGCAGATCGGCAGCGACCGCGCCATTACGGTACGGCTGGCGACCGGCATCACCAGCCGCGCCGTCGGCTTCCTGGCCAGTGCGGTGACTATGCCGGACGGCGAAAGCGCCATTATGCTGGTGGTGCCGGCAGCGCAGGCCGGCTCGCGCAGTGCTGCCGACATTGCGGCCCGCGCCATCAGCGGCTTTACCGAAGACGGCCATTTCATCGCCTTTGTCGACGCCGCCGGCACTGTCGAGGCGGCTTCGGATGGCTTTGGCGCGCTCGCCATCCGGCCTGAGACGCTGGCCGCGCTTGTCGCCGACGTGGCGAGCCAGGACGACCGCATCGTCAAGCGGCTGGTCCCCGGCGGCGCCACGTCCTATCCGGCCGGCTTCGCGCGCCTGACCGAGTCCAGGCATCTGCTGGTGGTCATCGACGAGGATCAGCTCGGTGAGGAAAACCCTGTCGGCGAGCTGGATGCCGAACCTGCTGCAGCGCAGGTCGACGATGGCCCGGCGCAAGCCGCCGCGGAGAACGCGGTAACGGTGGATGCGGTGGCTGACCACCCCACCGCAAGCGGGAATCAGGGCGCCCCACTCGCGGCCGCGCCTGATGTCGGGGAGACAGGTCCGGCTGCCACCGAGCATGATGCTTCGGCGTCAACCGATACAAAGGCGGACCATCGCGAGCAGACGACCGGCCGCGAGCAGGCGGCGAATGACAGCGCGCCGGCGCAACATGATCATTGGTACTTCCATGCCGGCGAAGAGCCGCAGGCGGGCGAGCCGGACAGCCCGGCGCAGGCCGAGCCGGACTCTGTTTCCCCGGCCGAGAGTGCGCAGTTGGACAGCAGTGCCGCTGCGCCCGCCCTGCCGTCTGACGCAGCCCCACCGGCTACGCCTCCCGCCAAACGTGAGGTCGACCGCTCGGCGCCGCCGCTGCGCTTCGTCTGGCGCACCGACGCCGACGGCAAGTTCAGCGCGCTGTCGCCGGAATTCGGCGACATTGTCGGCAAAGCCGCCGCCGACGTGATCGGCCGCCGCTTCAAGGACGTCGCGACAATTTTCGGCCTCGACGCCTCGGGCGAGATCGCGGGCCTGCTTGAACGGCGCGACACCTGGTCGGGCCGCTCGGTACTGTGGCCGGTTGCCGGCTCCGACCTGAAGATACCGGTCGATCTGGCAGCACTGCCTGTCTATGGCCGCAGCCGCGCCTTCGAAGGTTTTCGTGGTTTCGGCGTCGCCCGCGCCGGCGATGCGGTGGTCGATCCGGAAGCAATCGGCATGGCGCTGGTCCCCAATGGCGCGCCAGCGGCAGCAGCCGAGCCGGCCCCGGAACAGCCCGTGGCGGAAGCTCCCAAGGCGGCCGATCCGTTTGAGGGCGAAGTGCCGGCGCTGACCATCGTGCCGAAGCAGGAACGTCGTTTTGCCGACAAGGTCATCCGGCTGGCCGAGCATCGGCAGCCCGCCAACGACAAGCAGCCGACAAGCGAGAGGGGCCTGTCGACGCTGGAGCGCAGCGCTTTCCGCGAAATCGGCGAGCGGCTGAAGAAGGACAATCCCCCGCCGGAGCAGCCGGAGACTGCCAAGCAGGCCGAACCGGCCAATCCGGATCAGGTAACGCCAGACCAGGCCAAGGCAGATGAGCTCAAGCCGGATCATGTCGAGGCGAACCAGGCTGAAACAGCCGCGCCAGCCCGGCGGCCCGCCGAGGTCTCGAGTCCGGGCGAAGCCGGCCCGGCTGCCGTGGCTGAACCATCGGCAACCGCACCCGAAAATGAAACGGCTGAGGCCGAACCGCCGGAAAGCGATGCCGAGGACGAAAAGGATCTCGCGCGGCTTGACGGCGAGCAGCCGGACGACGGCCTTGCGGACGGCGAAGCAGGCGAGGCGAAGGCGCCGACAGTGTCGCGCTCCCTGCTCGACTATGCCGATCCCGAACCAGGCTCCGTCACCGAAAACAGTACGGAAGCAACGTCGTCCAACGACGAACCTGCGCCGGCTTCCGAACCGGATGATACGCAAGCCCAAGAGATCGTCGAGGCCGCAGAGCCACAGCCGGTTGTTGCCGAGACGCCGGCCAATGCCGGTGAAGACGACAGCATGACGTCGGCCGATTTCCGTGATGCCGAGGACATTGAGGATTGGGCGCCGTCCGACGAGGCGACTGACTCGGCCGTGGAAGACGGGGACAAGGCCGGCGATGCGGACACAGTGCCGGCAGAACCACAGCGCTTGAAAGTGCCGCCGCTCAAGCTTGAGGGGTTCATGCCTTCGGCATTCTCGGCCGGAGATGAACACAAGGCCCCTGACACGTCGATCCTCGGCAAGCTGCCGGTGCCGCTGCTCATCCATTCGGGCGACGAGCTTCATTACGCCAATGAGGAATTCCTCGGCCTGACCGGCTATGACACGCTTGAGGACCTGAGCGACGCCGGCGGGCTCGACGCGCTGTTTGCCGATCCCTATTCAGAAACGGCCGGCGAAAGCGACCACACACTCAAACTGAAGACGCGCGAGGGCCAGGAATTTCCGATCGAAGCCATTTTGCGTTCGGTGCCGTGGCGCGCCGGCAAGGCGCTGATGCTGGTGGTGCGACGTACCGGCGATAACGAGCCGCCGATGGTTGCGCATCTCGCAGCCGAGGAGCAGACGCAGCCCGATGTCTCCGAACTCAAAGCGCGCATTGCCGAGATGCGCACCATCATCGACACCGCGACCGATGGTGTGGTGTTGATCGGCCGCGACGGCGACATCCGCTCGATCAGCCGGCCGGCCGAGGCGCTGTTCGGCTTCGACAGCGACGACGTCACCGGTAAACCGTTCGCCTCGCTGTTTGCCATCGAAAGCCAGCGCGCGGCGCGTGACTATCTGAACGGCCTGTCCGAGCCCGGCGTGGCGAGTGTGATGAACGATGGCCGCGAGGTGATCGGGCGCGAGGCGCAAGGGCGCTTCATCCCGCTGTTCATGACCATCGGCAGGCTGCCCAATGACAGCGGCTTCTGCGCCGTGGTGCGCGACATCACGCAGTGGAAGCGGGCCGAAGAGGATCTGACCCAGGCGCGCGCGGTGGCCGAGCGCGCCTCCTCGCAGAAGACCGATTTCCTCGCCCGCATCAGCCACGAGATCCGCACGCCGCTCAACGCCATTATCGGCTTTTCCGAGCTGATGGTGGACGAGAAGTTCGGCCCGGTAGCCAATGACCGCTACCGCGACTATCTCAGAGACATCAACCGCTCGGGCAACCATGTGCTCGATCTCGTCAATGACCTCCTCGACATTTCGAAGATCGAGGCCGGCCAGCAGGAAATGGACTACGAGGCGGTGTCGCTCAACGATACGCTGGCCGAGACGGTGGCGATGATGCAGCCGCAGGCCAACCGCGAGCGTGTCATCATTCGCTCCAGCTTCGCCTCGCGACTGCCGGAAGTCGTCGCCGACCTCAGAAGCGTGCGCCAGATCGCGCTCAACATCCTGTCCAACGCCATTCGCTATACGCAAGCCGGCGGACAGGTGATCGTGTCGACCGCCTATGAAACCTCCGGCGACGTTGTCATGCGGGTGCGCGATACCGGCATTGGCATGAGCCATGCCGAGATCGAGCAGGCGCTGAAGCCATTCAAGCAGATCAATGCGCTGAAGCGCGGGCGTGGCGACGGCACCGGTCTCGGCCTGCCGCTGACCAAGGCGATGGTGGAAGCCAACCGCGCCCGCTTCACCATCACCTCGACGCCGGGCGAAGGGACGCTGGTCGAGGTCGCCTTCCCGTCGACGCGGGTGCTGGCCGAATAGGGCCGGCCATTCCCGGGCGAGAATCCCGGACAAAGAAAAGGCGTCCAACAGGACGCCTTAAATGGGATTTGCTGTCACAACGGGGGCTTGAGCGAATCTGATCCTCAGGGGACGAGGAACGGGATTTCTCCCTCAAGTTACGTGCGACTATCGACGCCGGGCCTTAATAACTCCTTACCGGCCGTCCAAAAAATTTACGAATGTGTACCACTCATGAAATCTAGGTAAATTCGACCGACATATCTGGTTAACCATACCGGCCGCGTCACTCAGCCAGCTGCGGCAGGTTCCTGAACAGCTCCAGCGCCTCTGGATTGGCCAACGCTTCCTTGTTCTTGATGGCGCGGCCATGCACCACGTCGCGCACTGCAAGCTCGGTGATCTTGCCCGATTTGGTGCGCGGAATGTCGCTGACGGCGACGATCCTTGCCGGCACGTGGCGCGGGCTGGCGCCGCTGCGGATCTTGGAACGAATGCGCTTTTCCAGATCCTCGTCCAGCGTCACGCCGGCGGCCAGCCGCACGAACAGCACGACGCGGACGTCATTGTCGAAATCCTGACCGATGCACAGCGCCTCAAGGATCTCCGGCATCTGTTCGACCTGATTGTAGATCTCCGCCGTGCCGATGCGCACACCCCCCGGATTGAGCGTCGCGTCGGAACGGCCGTGGATGATCATGCCGCCATGCGCGGTCCATTCGGCGAAGTCGCCGTGGCACCAAACATTGTCGAAGCGCTCGAAATAGGCGGCCTGGTATTTCTTGCCCTCAGGATCGTTCCAGAAGCCGATCGGCATCGACGGGAACGCTTTTGTGCAGACCAGCTCACCCTTTTGCTCGCGGATCGGCTTGCCGTCATCGTCCCATACATCGACGGCAAGGCCGAGGCCGGGACCCTGGATCTCGCCGGTCCAGACCGGTTGCGTCGGTACGCCGAGCACGAAACAGGAGACGATGTCGGTGCCGCCGGAAACCGAGGCGAGATGTACGTCCTTCTTGATGCCGTCATAGACGAAGCGGAAATCCTCCGGCGACAACGGTGAGCCGGTCGAGGAAATAGCCCGCACACTCGACAGATCATGGCTGCGGATCGGCTTGAGCCCGGCCTTGCGTACGGAATCGATAAATTTGGCCGAGGTGCCGAAAAAGGTCATCTTCTCGGCATCTGCGAAGCTGAACAGCACATTGCCGTCGGGGTGGAAGGGCGAGCCGTCATAGAGCAGCAGCGTGGCGCCCGAGGCCAGGCCCGACACCAGCCAGTTCCACATCATCCAGCCGCAGGTGGTGAAGTAGAAGAAGCGGTCGCCTTCGACGAGCCCGGCATGCAGCCGGTGTTCCTTGACGTGCTGGACCAGCGTGCCGCCGGCCGAATGGACGATGCATTTGGGAATGCCGGTGGTACCTGACGAAAACAGGATGTAGAGCGGATGCGCAAACGGCAGCCGCTCGAACGTGACCGCTTTGGCGGCAAAGGGTGACAGCGCCTCTTCGAGCGCCACGGCCTTATCGATGACCGCGGCGATGTCACGCGACGTACCGAGATAGTCGACGATCAGGACCTTGGCTACTGTTTCGAGCTTCGCTGCAACGGCAGCGATCTTGTCGGCGACCTCGATTGCCTTGCCATTGTACCAATAGCCATCCGGCGCAATGAATATGACCGGCTCGATCTGGCTGAAACGGTCGAGCACGCCCTGCTCGCCGAAATCGGGGGAACAGGACGACCAGACCGCGCCGATGGAGGCGGCCGCCAGCATGGCGGCGACGGTTTCCGGCATGTTGGGCATCATCGCCGCGATGCGGTCGCCCTTTTTCACCTTGAGCGACAGGAAAAGCTGCTGAAAGCGCGAGGTCAGCTGGTGCAGTTCGCTCCACGACAGCCGCCGCTCGATCTTGTCCTCGCCGCGAAAGACAATCGCGTCGCCGGAACCGATCTTCTTCAGCAGGTTCTCGGCGAAGTTCAGCGTCGCATCGGGAAAGAACGATGCGCCGGGCATCTTGTCGCCATCGACGAGCACGGTCTCGCCCGCATCGGTCCCTTTGTCGCCGACAATGCCGCAAAAGTCCCACAGCAGGCTCCAGAAGCCTTCGCGATCCTCGACCGACCAGCGGTGCAGGTCGGCGTAGGAGGCGAAGGATGTGCCGCTTTTTGCCGCTGCTGCCTTCATGAACGCGGTCAGTGGTGCTGCGTCGATCTGGTCTTGCGTCGGGGTCCAGAGCGGTGCTTCGGCAGCCATGATCGATCCTCCTTGAAGCCCGTCGCGTCGCAAGATAGATATGCTTTTGTTTTGATGCACGTCGTTGTCCCGGAACCGCTGCACTCTTCCGGGCGACATGCACTAGCCTCAGCTTTACAGGCGCCGCTGTCCCAAAAACGCCGCGCCTCGTAGCAGGCTGAAGCTGCATCGCTTATGCCTACCACCGTGCGGCAGAGCAAGATTTTGTTCCGCTAAAACTCGGCCATATGTTCGCAATTGCCATCGCCGGGCCATAAAGACTTGAAATGCCTCAGCCCTAAGTCGTAGTGACGACTGGAAGGCGTGGTGACAACTGGCGGTTACACCCGTCAGGCGATTTTTATCGGAATGAAAGCAACCGGGGCAATATGCCATCACCTTTGATCCGGCGCGGAATATGGGCGATCGGCGTTGCCGTGCTCGTCATCGCGCTGGTCGTCGCCGCTCTGCCGCTGTTTGCCTCGACCCGGATCGTGCGCGATCGCATCGCCTGGGAAATGAGCGCGTGGAGCGGTTTCAGGGTCACCATCGCCGGTTCGCCGCGCATCGAGGTGTGGCCGAAGTTCCGCGCCATATTGAGCGACGTCACGCTGTCGCAGTGGACCGAGACCGACGCGCCGCCGGTGATCGAGGCCGAACGCGTCGAGGTCGACCTTTCGGCCATGGCGGCGCTGCAGGGCGATGTGGTGTTTTCGACGGCGCGGCTGGTGCGGCCGACGATCCGGGTCCAGCGCGCCGCAAACGGCATATTCCTGCCCGCCATACCAACGGGCGGACGCATCACCCGCTCCATCGACACGGCGCGCGGCGTGGTCAACGCCGATCCGACGAAGCCGGATCTGAGCAAGCTGCCCGCCGATCCGTTCGGCACCGTGGAATTCAGGGACGGCCGCATGGTCGCCTCCGTCGGCGGCAAGGACGTCGAATTGCTGACCAGCCTGTCCGGCCAGGCGAGCTGGGCAGCGATGAACAGCAACGCGACCTTGTCGGCGACCGGAATCTGGCGCGGCGAGAGCGTCACCGTCAATGCCGCCTCGCCCAAGCCGCTGGTGCTGTTTGCCGGCGGCGCCGCACCGGTCACGTTTTCGTTCAAGGCAGCGCCGGCCAGCTTCTCGTTCGACGGCACGGCCAGCATGTCGCAAAACGCCTATTTCGATGGCCAGGCGAAATTCGCCGCGCCCTCGCTGCGGCGCGTGCTGGAATGGTCGCAGGCCGGCATTGCTCCTGGTACGGCGATCGGTTCGGTCTCGATTTCGAGCAAGATCACGGCGACCGCCGGCCGCGTCAAATTCGAAAACACCGCGGTGACGCTCGACAACAACCCGGGAATGGGGGCGCTGGATTTTTCGTTCGGCGACGCCTTGCCGGTGATATCAGGCACACTCGCCTTCGATACGCTCGACCTCAGGTCGCTGTTTTCGGCCTTCACGCCGCTGGCGCCGACCGGCGAGACCGGTCCCGGCGAAATCGACACCAGCTTCGCCGACCGGATCAATCTCGATCTGAGGCTGTCAGCGGCGCATGCCTCGGCCGGCGCAATCCAGCTTGCCGACGTCGCCGCCACGGCGCAGGTGAAGAACGGGCTTGCCGTCTTCGATATCTCCGATGCGTCGGCCTTTGGCGGCAACGTGCAAAGTAGCCTGCGTTTCGACCGCAAACCGGAGGGCTCGCAGGTCGAGATCCGGCTGCTCGCCTCCGACATTGACGGCGCCGCTTTCGGCACCGCGGCCGGAATGACGCGGCTGGTGCCGGCCAGCACCGGCACTGTCTCGGTCATTCTCAAAGGGCCGGGCAAATCCTGGGACTCGATCTTCGAGAACGCGGACGGCTCGGTCTCTGCGACGTTCGGGCCTGGCGCGCTGAGCGGGCTCAATTTGCCGGCATTTCTGAAGCACACGGAACAGGGCGGCTTCTTTGCGCTCGACGACGTCTCGGACGGGACACTGCCGATGGACGGCGCCGAGCTCAAGGCCACCATCTCGAAGGGTGTGGCAAGGCTGGACAAGGCCGAGGCCAATTCGGCGAAATACAAGGTCTGGCTGTCCGGCATCGCCTCTTACGGCGGACGCGGGCTGGCGCTTTCGGGGGGTGTCACCCAGGCCGACCCGGCAGCGGCACCGGTCAATGGCCAGCAGGGATCCAACCAGTCGTCATTCTTCGTCGGCGGCACCTGGAGCACGCCGTTCATCTCGCCGATCAGCCGCGGCGTCTCAGGCGAATAGGCGGACCCTTACCGGGACCGCCCTATCCCTCGTTTGACGCAATCAACCGCGCTGCGCGGCCTGTTCGTCGAGCTGGCGTTGCACCTCACGCCGCTTGTTGGCGACCGAAGCGATGATGACGCCTACCGCCACGACGGCGATCAGGATGGTGCAGGCGGCGTTGATTTCCGGCGTCACGCCGAGACGCACCTGGCTGTAGATCTTCATCGGCAGCGTGGTGGCGCCAGGCCCGGAGGTGAAGGAGGCGATGACCAGGTCGTCAAGCGACAGGGTGAAGGCCAGCATCCAGCCGGAGACGATGGCCGGCATGATGACCGGCAGCGTGATCTGAAAGAAGGTCTTTACCGGCGTTGCGCCGAGGTCCAAGGCAGCTTCTTCCAGCGAACGATCGAACGACACCAGGCGCGACTGCACGACGACAGCCACGAAGCACATGGTCAAGGTGATGTGAGCAAGCGTCACGGTCAGGAAGCCACGGTCGAGACCGACGGCAACGAACAGCAGCAACAGCGACAGGCCGGTGATGACTTCCGGCATGACCAGCGGCGCAAACACCATGCCGGAAAACAGGATGCGGCCGCGGAAGCGGGTGTAGCGGGTCAAGGTCAGTGCTGCCAGCGTGCCGAGCACGGTTGCCACAGTGGCGGAGATGACACCCACACGCGCGGTCACCCAGGTGGCGTCCATCAGCCCCTGATTGTGGAACAGCGAGGCATACCATTTGGTCGAGAAGCCGCCCCAGACGGTGACCAGCTTCGACTCGTTGAAGGAGAAGACGATGAGCAGCACGATCGGCAGATAGAGAAAGGCAAAGCCCAGCACGACCGAGGTGACGTTGAAGCGGCTCCAGGTGGCGTTCATTTGTCCTGCTCCTGGGCGCGCGCCTGGGCCTGCTGGAAGAGCATGATCGGCACGATCAGGAGCAGCAGCAGGATGACGGCGACGGCCGACGACACCGGCCAGTCACGGTTGGCGAAGAATTCATTCCACAAGGTCTTGCCGATCATCAGCGTCTGCGAGCCGCCGAGCAGATCGGGAATGACGAACTCGCCAACCGCTGGAATGAACACCAGCAGGCAGCCGGCGATGACCCCGGGCAGCGACAGCGGGAACGTGATCTTCCAGAAGGCTGATGTCGGCGGGCAGCCGAGATCCTTTGCCGCCTCGATCAGCGAGTAATCCATCTTTTCCAGCGACGAATAGAGCGGCAGCACCATGAATGGCAGGTAGGAATAGACGATGCCGATGAAGATCGCCGTGTAAGTGTTGAGGATGATCAGTGGCTGATTGATGATGTGCAGCGACAACAGCAGCTGATTGAGCAGACCCTCGGGCTTGAGGATGCCGATCCAGGCATAGACGCGGATCAGGAACGACGTCCAGAACGGCAGGATTACCAGCATCAGCAAGGTCGGACGGATCGTCGCCGGCGCGCGGGCCATGCCGTAGGCGATCGGGAAGCCGACGAGCAAGGTCAGGATCGTCGAGACTGCAGCGATGATAACGCTGGTCACGTAGGCTTTGAAGTAAAGCGCGTCCTGCGTTAGCCAGACATAATTGTCGAAGCTGAGTTCGCGGAAGCGGACAAAGAACCCGGACATGCCGTCCCTGAAATCGAGCGCCGGCGTGTAGGGCGGCATGGCGATCGCCGACTGCGACAGCGAAATCTTGAAGACGATGATGAACGGGATGAAGAAGAAGAACAGCAGCCAGAGATAAGGCACGATGATGACGAGCCGGCTGACGAAGCCGGCACCGACCCGCGTCAGGAACGGTTTGGCCGCGGCCGATGGACCGGCGTCGGTGAGTGCAATGTTGGACATGGCCGCCCCCTACCGTGTCAGCACGACGCCGGCATCCGGCCGGAAGGAGACCCAGGCGCGGTCGTTCCAGGTCAGCGGATCATCGGTGACGCGTGCAGCGTTGAGCGCGCTTGCCCTGATGATCTGGCCGTCATCCAGCCTGATGTGGTAGACGGTCATGTCGCCGAGATAGGCGACGTCGTAGACCTCGCCCTCAAGCGCATTGACTGCGTCGGCCGGTTTCTTCGACGACACCTTGATCTTCTCCGGCCTGATGGCGAAGACGATGTCGGAACCGGCCTTTGTATCGGTGCTGTTTTCGACGACGATCTGGGCCCCTGTCGCGCCGGTAATGCGCGTGGTGTTTGCCGCACGCTCGGCGACCTTGCCCTCGAACATGTTCACATTGCCGACGAAGTGGGCAACGAAGCGCGAACTGGGGGCTTCATAGACTTCCGCCGGCGTCGCCACCTGCATCACCTCGCCCTTGTCGATGATGGCGATGCGGTCGGCCATGGTCATCGCCTCTTCCTGGTCGTGGGTGACGACGACGAAAGTGAGCCCGAGATTTTGCTGCAGGTCCATCAGCTCGAACTGCGTTTCCTCGCGCAGCTTCTTGTCGAGCGCGCCGAGCGGCTCATCGAGCAGCAAGACTTTTGGCCGCTTGGCAACCGAGCGGGCGAGCGCGACGCGCTGGCGCTGGCCGCCCGACAATTGGTGCGGCTTGCGCTTGGCGAACTGCTCTAGCTTCACCAGCTTCAGCATCTCGGCGACGCGCTTTTCGATATCCGGTCCCGGCATGCCTTCCTGCTTGAGGCCGAAGGCAATGTTCTTTTCCACGCTCATATGCGGGAACAGCGCATAGGACTGGAACATCATGTTGACCGGGCGGCGGTAGGGCGGGATGCCGCGCAAGTCCTGGCCGTCGAGAAGGATACGGCCGGCGGTGGGCTCCTCGAAGCCGGCAAGCATCCGCAGCAACGTCGACTTTCCGCAGCCCGACGCGCCGAGCAGGGCGAAGAACTCGCGCTCGAAAATGGTCAGCGACAGATTGTTGACGGCGGTGAAGTCACCGAACTTCTTGGTGACGTTCTCGAATTGGATATATGGCTTGGCGTTCGGGTCGTTCCATGGCGCGAAATCCCTGCGGATGCTGCCAAGCGATTTCATGTCCCACTCCGTCCTATTTTTTTGCTTCTTGCCCCAGAGAAGAATGGTCCCGGCAGGTGGCTGCCGGGACCATGTCGCATTGCTTACTGGCCGGTGACGATCTTGGTCCAGCTGCGCGTGATCAGGCGCTGGGTCTTGGGATCGTAGGGCTGGACCGTATAGAGCTTTTTCAAGGTCTCGGCGTCCGGATAGACCGCCGGATCATCCAGCAGCGCCTTGTCGACGAACTGCTGCGAAGCCTTGTTGCCGTTGGCGTACAGCACATAGTTGGACGACTTGGCGATCACTTCCGGCTTCATCATGTAGTTGAGAAATTCGAGTGCCTCGGCGGCATGCGGCGCATCGGCGGGAATCGCCATCTGGTCGAACCACATCTGGGCGCCTTCCTTGGGCACGGAATAGCCGATCTCGACGCCTTGCTTGGCCTCGACCGCGCGGTTGCGCGCCTGGAAGACGTCACCCGACCAGCCGACCGCCAGGCAGATGTCGCCGTTGGCGAGCGCGTTGATGTATTCGGACGAATGGAATTTGCGGATATACGGACGCACCTTCAGCAACGTCTCCTCGGCCTTTGCGATGTCGTCAGGTGAGGTGCTGTTCGGATCGAGGCCGAGGTATTTGAGCGCCGCCGGGATGATGTCGGCCGGCGAGTCCAGCACATAGACGCCGCAGTCCTTCAGCTTGGCCAGGCTGTCGGGATTGAAGAACACATCCCAGCTGTCGATCTTGTCGGTGCCGAGTGCTGCCTGCACCTTCTTGATGTTGTAGCCGATGCCGACGGTGCCCCACATGTAATTGATCGAGTATTCATTGCCGGGATCGTATTTGGCGGTCCGCTCCGAAACCGTGTCCCACATGTTGGAAATGTTGGGCAGCTTCGACTTGTCGAGCTTCTGGAACACGCCGGCCTGGATCTGGCGCGCCAGGAAGTTGCCGCTGGGCACGACGACGTCATAGCCGCTGCCGCCGGCAAGCAGCTTGGTTTCGAGGATTTCATTGGAATCGAAGGTGTCGTAGACGACCTTGATGCCGGTCTCCTTGGTGAAGTCGTCAATGATCGAACTGTCGATGTAATCCGACCAGTTGAAGACGTTGACGACGCGATCCTCGGCATGGCCGCCGACGGCGAAAAGCGTCAGAAATGCCGAGGTTGCCGAAAGCCAGAGCGCTTTGCGGATCATGCTGTTCTCCTTTGATGAGTGTTCCTTCGCCAAGTCGTCGCTGTTCGAGCGCGATTGGGCATTTGCTTCAGAGTATTGAGCTTTCCGGGCAGCCACAAGCGTGAACTGCCGGCGCCATCCGGGCGGTTCGACAAGCGGCAGATCATGGCTCTGTGTGCCCGCATGGCGGGCGCGCTGACGCAGTCAGAGGCTTTCGCCGTGGCGCGGGCAGGGATACGACGCTGTGGTCCGGTCTTGGTCCGACCGGCGGGGACACTTGGCAAGATAAGCCTGTCTTGTTGTTGCCGTGCCCCCAGCCTGCCCGTGCCGCAGCAAGGTTGTCAATGGCCCGCGCGGGGAAGCTCGGTCAATAGGGCGTGCGGCTTCGCTAATTGGGGAAAGACGGGCGTAATTACGGAAGACGGGCTCAACTAAGGGAAAGGCGGGTCAATTAGGCGATGGCAGGCCGGTGGTCCCCGGCCGTGCAGGCCTCGCCTGGCGCTTGAATTCAAGCCCGATATGGACGAGCAGCGCGGCGACCACCACCGCGCCGCCGATGATGGTGCGCACCGAGGGCACCTCGCCATGAACGAGCCAGACCCAGATCGGTCCGAGGATCGGCTCGAACGTGCCGAGGAGTGCTGCGATCGCCGCCGGAACCAGCCTCGCGCCGGTGGCGAAGAAGGCAAGGCCCAGGCCGAGATTGATAACGCCGAAGGCAAACAGGAAAGCCATGTCGTGGGTCGACGTGGCAAACTGCGTGGCTTGCGATGCGGCGAAAGCCGCTGCCAGCATCGTGCCGAGGCACGTCGCCGGCGTCATGCGCACATGGGCGAAGCGCCGGGTGATGACGGTGGCAATCGAGAACATGACGGCGATCAGCAGCGACAGCCCGTCGCCGATGGGCGATACGGCGCCGTCGAGCGATTCCGACACCATGATGGCGACGCCGGCGATGACGGCGGCGATCGCCACCCAGGTCGCGACGGCGACGCGTTCGCGAAACAGCACCCAGGCAAGCAATGCCGCCAGCAGCGGCACACCGGCCTGCATCAACAGGATATTGGCAACGGTGGTGTAGGCGAGCGCGACAACGAAGCACGTCGACGCCGTGGCGAAACAGACGGCCACGGCAAGGCCGGGCAGGCCCATGTCGCGAAACAGCCGCAACATGCCGCGCCAGCCGTCGCGCCAGGCCATGAAGCAAATCAGGAACACAGCCGCCCACAGCGAGCGCCAGAACACCACCGTCCAACTGTCAGCGGTGTCGATGAAGCGGGCGATGGTGCCGCCAAAGCTCCACATCAGCGCCGACAGGAACACCAGCAGCAAGCCGACCCGCTCTTCGCGCGGCGAGACGATCGGCGGTGCGGCGATTGGAGAAGATGCGGTATCGGTCATGGGGTGCGACTGTCGGCTATCTCGGGGTGGCATGATGCACAATGGACGACAGAAACGTGCCGTATTCGCCTAGCGCATAGGCTACCGCTGGACGTGACCCAGCCCGGCATTCCCTTTGGCGCACCGCCAACCGGCAGCCATACGGGCAAACACCGCCGTTTCTAGGACATTGCCCTTGTTGCCGCGGATAAAGCGCCAGAGACCGGCCAACGGCACCAGCAGCAGAATGCCGAACTTTTTCAGGGCGATGAGCGCGACTGCAATCAGGCCGGCCTTTGCCGCGAGTTTTCCGGCGATGAGGCCGCCAATGCCAACCGCGGCGACCGTGTCGGTGCCTGGCAGAAAATCGGTGTATTTCTTGCCGGTGTTGAAGTCCGCCACGCCCAGCACTTCGTCCAGGCTCTGCTTGATCTCCGGCAATTGTTCGACCGTAGCGATGTAGCTCATCACGAAGACGCCTTCCCGGCCGAGGAAACGGACGTCGTAATTGAGCGTGTGGACGGTATCGTCTCCGAACTGCAGTTCCTTGGCCCAGTGCAGCCGCTTGTGGACGAAATCATAGACCGGCGGCGAGGCCCAGCCGATCAGCTTGATCGGGGGAAAGCCGTCCTTCACCCGCTGATCGTTGGCCGACAATGTGTCCGCCTGCATGCTGCTCAGCAATTCGGTGTAGTCGATGGATGCGGCGTCGGCGTCATCGACATGGCCGATCTTTTCATAGCGCAATTCGATGCCCCAACCGTTGCCGGCGATGGGCTCGTACTTGGCCGGGAAGATCATGCCGATTGCTTCGGACGCGGTATCAGGCGGATTGCCCCAGGCCTCGGTCAGGACGGACGTCGCGTCCTTCTTGCCCAGAAAATAGAACTTGTCCTTGAGATCGAGATGGATGCCTTCGGGAAGGTCGACCGCGCCGGTCTTTGGATCGATTTTGTCCAGGAATGCCTTGCCGTCGTCACTATACTGTTGATAGTCCTTGAAGAATTCCGAGGATTTTTCTGCCAGAACAGGCCCCGCCAAAAGGGCAAGCGCCACGCCAAGCCACAAAGCTTTCCTGTTCATAAGCCGTCCCCCCCTTGGCTGCCCTGCGGCTCACCTTTCGATAGCGCAGCGCCGATGCTTAATCAATATTTGGTTCGGCGGTGGTTCGGGCCGCACTCTATTGCTTAAGGCCAATAGCTCCAGTCTTCCGGGACGGCCAGCTCGAGAGCATCACTGGAAATCGAAAGCGCTCAGGCCCGTCACCATCTCGTCGAGGCCCAGCGGACGGGTCACCGGCGGCTCGGCGCGGGCGAGGCAGCCGATGCGTTCGCACAGCCGGCAAGCAGGACCGACCGGCGTGGCGGCGCCCTGTCCGGCCTTTGCCGGCAGCCCGGCGCCATAGACGATCTCGTCGCGAAAGCCGATATCGCAGCCCAACAGCAGCGCGGTGCGGCGCGGACGCTCGGAGAACGAACCCTGCGGCCCTTCGAGCGTGCGTGCGATGCAGAGGAACTCGGCGCCGTCGGGCATTTCCACCGCCTCGACCAGTATCTGGCCAGGCGAAGCGAAAGCGGCATGGACCGGCAGTTTCGGGCAGCCGCCGCCAAAGCGGCTTTGCGGAAAGCCCTGGCCGCCGGCCTTGCGGAAGCGGTTGCCGGCATTGTCGACCTCGAGCATGAAGAACGGCACTCCGGACAAGCCAGGGCGCTGCAGCATGGTCAGGCGGTTCGCCGCCTGTTCGAAGGAGACGCCGAAACGCGAGCGCAGCACATCGATGTCGTAACGAGCCCGCACGGCGGCGGCATGAAATGCCTGATAGGGCATCATCAAGGCATTGGCGGCGTAGCGGCCGAACTCGAAGCGGGCGAGCCGACGGGCTTCGTCCGTACCGAGCTTCAGCGTCTGAATTTCGCCGGCGACAGCGACCGTCATGCGGATCAGGCAGGCCTCCATGGCGACTTCGCGCAACTGGTCGAACGGCGACAGCCGCTCCGATAGAAAAAGACGCTGCGAATGACGGTCATAACGGCGGCGCCAGTTCGGCATGGTGGCGACCGGCAGCACCTTGACGACGATGCCATACTCGCGCTTCAGCCACGCCTTCAGCGCGCCGAACAGATCGTCGCCGGGGTCGAGCATCGAGGTGAAGGCCTCGGCCTCCTCCTCCAGTGCTGCAAAATGGTTCGGCCGGCGCTCGAAAATCTCGTGCACTTCGTCGATCGGCAGCCGCGCACCGGACAGCGCCGTGGCGCGGCCCTCGCGCGCCAGAAGCTCGTTGAGATCGGACAGCCGCTCGGCCTGCTCGCGGTAAGCGCGAAACAGTTTTATCATCGCAGCCGATGCATTGGGGGCGGCCTCGGCCAGTTCGATCAGTTCCTGGTCGCCCGGCAGCTCACCGGCAAGCAGCGGGTCGCCGAACACTTCCTTCAAGGCCGAGATCGACCCTCTCGCCTCACCCTGCAATTCATGCGGGTCGACCTTGTAGACAGAGGCCAGCTTCAGGATCAGCTGCACCGTCAGCGGCCGCTGGTTGCGCTCGATCAGGTTGAGATAGGACGGCGAGATGCCGAGCCCCTCGGCCATCGCCGTCTGGGTCAGGCCTTTGGCGATGCGGATGCGGCGGATGCGCGGCCCGGCGAATATCTTCTGGTCGGCCATCGGCTTTCCTTGACAGGAATTTACACGACTTGCGAGCGATGAACGGCGCACCATCTTTTTACAATCATGACAGATTTACAGCGGCAAGCAGTCAAACACAACACAGGTTTTCTCTTATTTTCTACCGGAAATGGCGGTTTTCCTCGCTCTCGTCGCGGCGCAATGTAAATGATGTCACACACAGACGACGCACACCATCCCAGGGCGCGGCGTTTCAAGACACTGGCATCGATTGATCTGGAGTGACCAATGACTGATTTTTACAATCTTGTCCCATCCGCGCCCGAAGGCCGCTTCGACGGCATCGAACGAGCCTATTCGCCGGACGATGTGAAGCGGCTGCGCGGGTCGGTCCAGATACGCCAGAGTCTTGCCGAAATGGGCGCCAACCGGCTGTGGAAGCTCATCCACGAGGAAGACTTCGTCAATGCACTCGGCGCCATGTCGGGCAACCAGGCGATGCAGCAGGTGCGTGCCGGGCTGAAGGCAATCTATCTCTCGGGCTGGCAGGTCGCCGCCGACGCCAACACCGCGTCGGCCATGTATCCGGACCAGTCGCTCTATCCCGCCAATGCGGCGCCCGAACTGGTCAAGCGCATCAACCGCACGCTGCAGCGCGCCGATCAGATCGAGACCTCGGAAGGCAACGGCCTGTCGGTCGACACCTGGTTCGCGCCGATCGTCGCCGATGCCGAGGCCGGCTTCGGCGGACCGCTCAACGCCTTCGAGATCATGAAGGCGTTCATCGAGGCGGGCGCTGCCGGCGTCCACTATGAGGACCAGCTGGCCTCTGAGAAGAAGTGCGGCCATCTCGGCGGCAAAGTGCTGATCCCGACCGCTGCGCATATCCGCAACCTCAACGCGGCGCGTCTGGCGGCCGACGTGATGGGCACGCCGACGCTAGTCGTGGCACGCACCGATGCGGAAGCGGCAAAGCTTCTGACCTCCGACATTGACGAGCGCGACCAGCCTTTCGTCGACTACGATGCCGGCCGCACGGTTGAAGGCTTCTACCAGGTCAGGAACGGCATCGAACCGTGCATCGCGCGCGCCATTGCCTATGCGCCGCATGCCGACCTGATCTGGTGCGAAACATCCAAGCCCGATCTGGCGCAGGCCAAGAAATTCGCCGAAGGCGTGCGCAGGCATCATCCGGGCAAGCTGCTCGCCTATAATTGCTCGCCGTCGTTCAACTGGAAGAAGAACCTCGACGACGCGACGATCGCCAAGTTCCAGCGCGAGCTCGGCGCCATGGGCTACAAGTTCCAGTTCATCACATTGGCCGGGTTCCACCAGCTCAATTTCGGCATGTTCGAGCTGGCCCGCGGCTACAAGGCGCGGCAGATGGCGGCCTATTCCGAGTTGCAGGAAGCCGAGTTCGCGGCCGAAGTCCACGGCTACACCGCGACCAAGCACCAGCGCGAGGTCGGCACCGGCTATTTCGACGCCGTCTCAATGGCGATCAGCGGCGGCCAGTCCTCGACCGCCGCCATGCATGAATCGACTGAGCACGCCCAGTTCAAGCCGGCAGCGGAATGAACCGATTGACATAACCAACAGAGGAAACGCCCGAAGGGCAAGGGAGAAGAAAATGGCATCCATAAGCCGCGTCAAGGAACGTGCAGAAGAGCAGTCCACCACGATGAGTGTCGACCAACAGGCGACCATCCGCATGCTGGCCAACGACCTGCACCGGCTCAATCAATCGGTGATGAAGGCAGTGGAGGCCGGCGTCTCGGTGGAACTGGTGCGCTCGGCCCGGCATCATGGTGGCGACGGCAATTGGGGCGACCTGCTGATCCCGGTGATCGTCACGCAGAAGAGTCACGGCTGATCTTCCTTAACGGAAGCTTTGTGCTTGTGGAACCTATGGGCCCCGCCGCTCACTGGCCGATTTCAACGTCACCCGCGGGTTTTCAGCGCGGGTGACTTTCGCTTTTGAGCGTAAACTTAACTACAGTTCGAAAACAGACCTTGTCTCCGGGTTTTAATATTTCCGGCTATATTTCGCAGGTCCGTCATTTCAGCTTGACATGGCGGGCGATCTCACGCCAATTGGCTCTCGGATTTCAACCCTGCATTGAAGCAGCGCCGAGTGCCCGCCCCGCCCATGTGCCCTGTGAACCGCGAGACCGACACCGCCAAACATCTGAATTCGTCAAGCAGGGACGCGAACTCCGAGATATCAACGGATTTCTCCCACGTGCTGGTCGTTGGAAAATCGCCGATCAACCGGGTGGTGGTGTCGAAGATCGTCGAGAAGTCCGGACTGAAGCCGATCTCCGAGTCGCCCGAAATGGCGGCCAAGACATTGCGAACCCTCATTCCGGGCGCCGTCGTTCTCGATGGCGGCCCCGACAACGAGGACTGCCGCGCGCTGATGGCGGCCATCGACGCCTTGCGGCGGACATCTGGGCGGTCGCTCCCCAAGGTGATCCTGCTTTCAACCAAGACCGGCACGCCCGACAGCCTGGGCCTGTCGAGCGTGGTCGATGTGGTGGTAACCAAGCCGATCACCACCGAAAGGCTACAGCCGGTGGTCGACCGGCTGATCAGTCTCGGGCGCGGCTGATCGCAATCCGCCCGAACGCGTGCGGGGCGGTCAGCCTTCCTTGCCGATGCTCTCGATCAAAGCCGGCAGTTCGCCAAGATCGACAATCTGGCGGAAGCGCGGTGCTGCCATCGGCGGTTCGACATGTTCGAGCACCCAGGTCAGTTCGTGCGGGATGTACACACCCCAGCTCCCGGCCTCGAGGGCCGGCACCACGTCCGACTTGAGCGAATTGCCGACCATCATGCTGGTCTGCGGGCTGCCGTGACGGCCAAAGATCCTGGCATAGGTGGCGGCGCTCTTGTCGCTGACGATCTCGACGGCATCGAACAGGTCGCCAAGGCCGGACGCCGCCAGCTTGCGCTCCTGGTCGAACAGATCGCCCTTGGTGATCAGCACCAGATGGTAGGCGCCGGCGAGCCTTTCCACGGTCTCACGCGCATGCGGCAACGCCTCGACAGGATGGCCGAGCATATCGCGGCCGGCAGCCAGGATTTCGGCGATGGTCGAGGCCGGAACGCGGCCCTCGGTCACGTCGATCGCAGTCTCGATCATCGACAAGGTAAAGCCCTTGATGCCGAAGCCGTAGACGGCGAGGTTGCGCTTCTCGGCCTCCAGCAGCCGCGCCGAGATGTGCTCGGCCTCGCCATGATCGGCGAGCAGGGCTGCAAAGTGCTTCTCGGTCAGGCGGAAGAACTGTTCGTTCTGCCACAGCGTGTCGTCGGCGTCGAAGCCGATGGTGGTCAGGGGCATGGTCGACTGTCCCGTTTCAAGTGAAGGCAGTGATGTAGACGTTGTCGCCGCGCACTGCTAGCTACGGCAAGGGGAATGGTGGGCAACAATGCCGGAATTGGGCGCCTGGAAGCGTGAACTGGAGCAAATTCTGAGCTCCTTGCCAGGTCGCGCTCCGACCGAACTCATAAATGCCATCCGAGATCTTGGCATCGCCATGGGACACGATACCGGCGAGGCGTTGCTTGAAACCTACCCGGAGATCCTTTCGCACCGACCGGCGCTGACCGCCGCATTCGGCAAGATGGTGCAGGCGCAAGATGCCGCCGAGATCAGGCAGATGCTGGATCAGGACCTGAGCGGTCCGGCATCGTTCAGACAGATCGCAGCGGGGAAAACAAGCATCGGCGTGCTGTCATCAAAGGATGCCTATAACCGCCTCGACGAAGTCTTCGATCATGTCGATTTCAATAATTGCCGCCGCGCTGTCATGGTCGGCTGCGGCGGGCGACCGTTCACCATGTTCCGTATTCACGACCAGACAACTGTCCCTGAGATCATCGGCCTCGACATCGTTCCCGAAGCCGTCGAAACGGCAAACAGGCTCGCCGCCAAGCTCAGCTATGCGCGCATGCGGGCCGAGCTGCGACGGATGCGATTATGATTACAGCGACGCTCAGGTTGTCTATGTCGCGAGCATGGTTTCGCCTAAGGCAGCTGTCGTGTCTCGTATCGCCGATACCGCGGCCGAGACTGTGCAGATGGTTTTGTGGGAGCCTGTTTCGCTAGGCAGGCTTTGGGCTGAAAATGCGGAACGCACACTTGACCCTCGGCTAGAGGTCATCGGCCGCACGAGCATCTCGCGAAACATGACCAGAGACGTGTTCGTCGCCCGACGAGACGGTTCATCTTCGACCCGGCAGCTGGGCTGATCGTGTCGGCTCTTGGAAAGAGCGATCGAGTGATCCTCGCCCTGGCGCGGGCATGGTGCCTGGTGCGCCATCCCATGATTTGCAAACGCACATTCGACCATAGCGGCATGCTGCCGGATCCGGCGAGACCGGCTTCCTATGCAGACAAGTTCCTGTGGCGAAAGCTTTTCGATCACAATCCGTTTTTCACGACAGCTTGCGACAAGCTCGCCTCGAAAACCTACGCTTTGTCCACCTGCCCCGAACTAAAGACTGCCGAGGTCCTATGGTCCGGGGAAGACGCAACAAAGATTCCGGCGGAGGTTCTTGCCGGCAATGTCATGGTGAAGGCCAATCATGGCTGCCGCTGGAACATGATGGTGCGCAACGGTGAGGTGGACAGAGCCAGGCTGCGCCGGCGTACAGCTCGCTGGATGCGCCGTCGCTACGGCAGGAAATTCGGCGAATGGGGCTACAAGTACGCCAGCAGGCGCATCCTTGTGGAAGAGATGCTCCTTCAGGACAGTCAGCCTGTCGCTTTGGAGTACAAATTCCACGTGTCCAACGGGACGACGGCCTATGTCTATGCCGCACGTCGGGATGAGCACGGCAACGAACAGAAATGTCATTTCGACCGGGACGGAACCTATGCGCCGCCACCGCCAGGCAGCGGCCCCCAGTGGGTCCGGATCGACCTGCCGGCATCCTTCCCGCGCATGCTTGCCATCGCCGAGCGGCTGACCGTGCCGTTCGATCACATGCGTTGCGATTTCTACGAAATCGACGGCGCGATCTTCTTTTCCGAATTCTCGGTCTATCCGCTATCCGGCAAAGGCATCATCAACACAAGGCTCAGGGATCTGTGCGCAGACAGCTGGGACCTCAGCCAATCCTGGTTCCTGACCGCGCCGCAAAGCGGATGGCGCAGGCTCTATGCCGGTGCCTTGCGCAGATGGCTGGATGCAAATGCGCTGCCCGGCAAGGCCGTCTGACAGAGGCCGTCCAGCCTCGTTGCCGCACCTATCGGGCCGGCTCCCCTTCCCTTCCATCACCGGCAACAGCTATACTGTGATAATTGCAACCCAAACTGGTGAATGATGCCGCCTGCGAAAAAGGAAGTCCGTCCGTCGACCCGCGGAGGACGCGTCCGAACGCCTGCCTTCGTGAAAAATCAACGCGGCGTGAAGAACTGGAAGGAAGTCAGCGCTTGGCTGGAATGGCGCGGCATCGAAGACATAGAATGCATCACGCCTGATCAGGCTGGCGTCGCGCGCGGCAAGATGATGCCGTCGAAGAAATTCACTTCCAACACCTCGCTGGCGCTGCCATCGGCAGTGTTCATGACGACGATTTCGGGCGGCTATCCCGAGGATGGCAACGGTTTCCACTATCCGGAGGATGATGGCGACCTGAAGCTTATGCCGGATCTGTCGACGTTGACCGTCGTGCCGTGGGAAGAAGACCCGACGGCCGCCGTCATCTGCGACCTCGTCCATCAGGATGGCCGTTCGGTCGAGTTCACGCCGCGCAACGTCCTGAAGCGCGTGGTAGCAGCCTATGACAAGCGCGGGCTGAAGCCGGTGGTGGCGCCCGAGATCGAATTCTATCTGGTGCGCAAGAACCCCGACCCGGATTATCCGTTGACCCCACCCGTCGGGCGTTCCGGACGGGCAATCGGCGGCGGCGCCGGCTATTCGATCGCCGGCGTCAACGAGTTCGACGAACTGATCGACGACATCTACCATTTCTCCGAAAGCCAGGGCCTGGAGATCGACACGCTGATCCACGAGGAAGGCGCCGGCCAGCTCGAGATCAATCTGCGTCACGGCGATCCGGTCGAGCTCGCCGACCAGGTGTTCATGTTCAAACGCACCATCCGCGAGGCAGCGCTCAAGCATGAGATCTATGCCACCTTCATGGCCAAGCCGATCCAGGGCCAGCCAGGTTCTGCCATGCACATCCACCAGTCGATCATCGACAAGAAGACCGGGCTGAATATCTTTTCGGCGAAGGACGGCTCGGAAACCGACGACTTCTTCCATTTCATCGGCGGCATGCAGAAGCATGTGCCGAACGCGCTGGTGATGTTTGCCCCTTACGTCAATTCCTACCGCCGGCTGACGCAGTCGGCCTCGGCGCCGGTCAACAACAAATGGGGCTATGACAACCGCACCACGGCGTTCCGCGTGCCGCGCTCGGATCCGGCGGCGCGGCGTGTCGAAAACCGCATCCCGTCTTCCGACGCCAACCCCTATCTGGCGCTGGCGGCCTCACTTGCCTGCGGGCTGATCGGCATCACCAACAAGATCAAGGCCGAGCCTCCGGTGCTGACCACCGCAAACGCCGATGAGATCGACCTGCCGCGCGGCCTGCTCGAAGCCGTCGACCTGTTTGAGGGCGACGAGGAGCTGTGCGCCCTTTTGGGCAAGTCCTTTGCCGCAACCTATGCAGCGATCAAGCGGGCGGAGTTCGAGACCTTCATGGAAGTGATCAGCCCGTGGGAGCGGGAGTATCTGTTGCTCAACGTGTGAGCGGCGACTTCGTCGTGTGAATGGTGAATAGTGAATGGTGAGTAGTTTCATATTGGATGGATGAGCGCAGACGTCGTGCGTCTCGCAGCCATTCACCATTCACCATTGGCTGGTGTCCCCATGCCTTACCAATCACCTATCTCCCCCGGTCGCTCCTGGTACGAAGACACAGCCGGACCACGCCCTGAGTACCCTGCCCTGGACGGCGACCGCAGCTGCGACGTCGTCGTCGTCGGCGGTGGCTTCACCGGGCTGTCGGCGGCCGCTCATTTGGCCAAGGCGGGAGCCGACGTCGTTCTGATCGAGGCGCATCGCTTCGGCGACGGCGCTTCAGGGCGCAATGGCGGCCAACTCGGCACGGGCCAGCGCGCCTGGGCCGAAGAGATGGAGGCCGAATACGGCTTCTCCCGCGCCAAGGCGCTGTTCGACCTTGCCGAGGAGGCGAAAGCGCACCTGCTCGAATTCGCCGCCGTCAACCAGATCGACATCGACTATATGCCCGGCCAGTTGTCCGTGGCGCACAAGCCGCGTTATCTCGACGACTACAAGGCGCATGCCGAGATCATGGCGGGCCGCTTCAATTATCCGCACATCGCCTTCATGGATGCCAGGGAAACGGCCGAACGGCTGGGCTCCACACGCTACTTCGGCGGCACCCGCGACACCGGCACCGGACACATCCACCCGATGAAGCTGGTGATCGGCACGGCAAAGGTCGCGGCAGCGGCCGGCGCGCACCTGTTCGAGCAGACACTATCGACCGGTGTTACCTCCAGCGGCGGCAAGGTCAGGGTGACGACTTCGAGAGGAACCATCACCGCCCAGAAATGCCTGATCGGTGTAAATGCCTATGGCGGCACGCTCGAGCCGGTGAGTGCCGCGCACATCATGCCCATCGGTTCCTTCATCGGCGCGACGGTGCCGCTGGGCGTCCATTCGAAAGTGCTGCCGGGCGGCGAGGCGGTCGACGATTCGCGTTTCGTCGTGCGTTATTTCCGCAAATCCAGGGATGGAAGGCTGCTGTTCGGCGGGCGCGAGGTCTATGGCGTCAACGATCCGAAGGACATCCATGTCCATATCCGCCGGCAGATAGCCGAGCTTTATCCGGAACTGAGCGATGTCGAGATCACCCATGGCTGGGGCGGCTATGTCGGCATCACCATGCCCAGGAAACCGTTCGTGCGCGAGGTGATGCCCAATGTGATCTCGGCCGGAGGCTATTCCGGCCACGGCGTGATGCTGTCGAACTTCTTCGGCAAGCTCTATGCCCAGACCGTCGCCGGCAACCGCGACAGACTGAAGCTGATCGAGGACCTGAACATCCCGGCTTTCCCCGGCGGCCGGCGATTTAGAACGCCATTATTGTTCTTGGCACTGAACTGGTTTGCCCTGAGGGACCGAATATAGGGAAAGTATCTCATATCAGCCGTGGCTGGTACTGAGCTGATTCTATTGAGCTGTTGGTTGCCGCAGCGAGACGTTGCAGAATCCTTAACAAGAGCGCACAATTCCCCTGAGGGCGCACTGATGCCACAATCAAGGGCAAAGGATGCCGGTTCTGGGCGATTGAACGGGGATTTCTGCGGGCCTGCCCGCTTTGTTGTTGGGACCGATGCCGATCGAATGCCGGGCTGCCGGCGCCGATCGAAAGAACACCGGCTCATCTTTTGGAGGTGGCAAGAGTGAACGAGCCCTTCAGTTTCGGCGCGCCGGAACGTCGGCGCTTCGCCATGCAATTCGGTTATGACATGCGGCCCTCCTTCTGGCAGGGGGTGCGCACGAATTCGCATCTGGTGATCGCCGCGGTCGGCACCGCAGCGCTGCTTGGTGTGGCGGGCATAGCGCTTTGGCTGGCATTGCCGGCCAACGACCGGCAAGCGATCGCCAGCACACAGCAGAACGTTCCGACTTTTCCGGTCAAGACGACCAAGATTGCCCCGGTCGCGGCGACGGCTACCGCGGTAGCGGCGCCACAAGCCGCGCGCAAGGGCGACGCGGTTTCATCGACGGTCGCTGTGGGTGGGGCTGCGATGCCGCCGCTGTCGGCCAACGATCCGCGCTGGACTGCGGCGCAATCCAACAGCGACCCTGCCGCGACGCCATCCGATCAGGCGCCTGCCGAGCAGGCTGCCGCCAAACCGTCCGATGCCGCGGCATTCGAAGAACCGGCGGCCCAGGGCGACGCCACGACGCAGTTGTCAAAGGTCGCTGCTCCCGCCAATGACGACGACGCGGAAACCGCCGCCATACCGACGCCAAAACCGCAACTTCCAGACGAGCAATCTTCCGCCGCAACGAACGATACCCAGGCCAAGGCCAAGCCACAGAAGGTGGCTGCTGCCGCCGGCACCGGACGCATCCTCAGGACGGTGACAATGCGCAGCGGTCCGCAGAAAAACGCCGCCGCCATGGGGACCGTGCCCGCCAAGTCGTCGGTGCAGGTGGTGAGTTGCAAGAAATGGTGCCAGATCGTCTACAACGGCAAGCGCGGCTGGATCTACAAGAGCTACATCAAGACCGGGGCTTGAGACACAAGCCGCCAGATCTGGTCAGCCGCCGAGCAACCACCTGAAACGGTGTCTCCTGCGAGCAAGTTTGCGCTTCGCCAGGAAATCCCGGTGTTCCTCGAACGGCACCTCATAGAGGCCGCACATTTGGCAGCTTTCTGACCTGCCGCATAGCGGGGTCCAGCATTTCACATCGTGCGTCCAGGCGAGCGCGATCCTTTCCAGATGAAGGTTGGACGAACTTTTCAGCAGAATCAGTTCTCCTGGGACTGCCGTCTGTTTGATGTGATCCGAAACTTCCTTGGCAGTGCGAAGCTCAATGAAACGGCCGCTGTCGCGGTCGGCCTGGCTGGCGCGCGAGCGATGCGCATTGTCGCCGGTATAAATGACCTCATCGGCGATTTCGCGCGCGATGTTGTAGGCGGCGCCGTATTTCCTCGACGAGCCGGCGTAGTCGGATATCTGCCCAAGCACAATGCGCTTGCGAGCGGCCTTGGCCTTTGCAATCATCTCCAGAGCAATGTTGAGCGAATGCCAGGGCGCTTTGGCCGTATCGACCAGGAATTTCGGACCCGCGGATACCTCTTGCACCGTAGAGCGGTTGGGCAGTGGTGCAAACGATGCCGTTCTTGCTACGACTTGCTCTGGCGGGACGCCAAGTTCCAAGGCGGCGGCCATGGCCGCTGCAGTCGGCAGCCAGAATTGCTCGCCGGGAAAAGGCGCTTGAATATTCAGGCTGCCACCGCGCCAATGAAGGGTGAACCGCAGCAATTCCGGATACGCGGCATGCACGTCACTCACGCGGTAGTCTGCCTCGCCGGACTGGCCGAAGGTCGCAATCCGGCATTTCGCGCCAGACGCCATGCCGATCACCAGTGGGTCATCGCAATTGAGAACCGCAAGTCCATCAGGTTGGAGTGCCCCGACCAGCGCCCGCTTCTCTCCCGCCACAGCTTCCAGAGTCTTGAACTTGCCGAAATGCTCCAGACGGATCATCGTAACCACCGCCACACTCGGCTTCAGCATCTGCGCCATGGCGCTGATCGTGCCGAAGTCGGAAGCGCCGGCTTCGAAAACGACGTAATCGACTTTGCCGGCCTTCCTCAGGCGCTTGTAAAGCGTTCGGATGAGCGCAGGCATTGTATTGGCCTGGGCCTGTAGATGCACCTTGCCTTGGGCGGCCAGTATGTGTGCAAGCAGGCTGGTGGATGTGGATTTGCCGGAGCTGCCGGTAATGCCGATGAACGTCGCTTTGTTACGCGCCCGCACCCAGCGCGCCTGCAGCCGTCGCAGCGCCCAGCCCAAGTCCTTGCGAATTTTCAGCAATTCCAGTTTCACACCCCGCCAGCTTTTAGCCCAGCCTAATATGCGTCGTGCCAAGTTCCAGAGTCAAACGGGCGCTGGCGTGCTTCAGCCAAAGATTCTAGCGGCCGAGGAGCCGCAGCAGTCTGTGCTTGCGGCGCTTCGATTTTCTCTGCGCCACAAACTCACGGTGCTGCTCAAACGGCACTTCATAGAGGCCGCATTGCTCGCATCCCTCGGTCTTGCCGCATACCGAAACCCAGCACTGGACGTCGTGGGTCCAGGCAAGAGCGACACGCTCGAGGTGCAGATTGGACGAGCTCTTGAGCAGGATCAACTCGTCAGGCTGCGCGGTTTGGGCGATGTAGTCCGACACTTCCCTGGCCGTGCGCAATTCGATGAAGCGGCCGCTGTCGCGATCTGCCTGGTTCGCCTTGGAGCGATGGGCATGATCGCCGGCATAAATCACCTGGTCTGCAATCTCGCGCGCGCTGCTGTAGGCTTGGGCATATCTGTTATTCGAGCCGGAAAAATCCGATAGCTGGCCAAGAACGATACGTTTTCGCCCGAATGTCGATCCGGCTACCATGTCGAAGGCAAGGCTCAGCGAATGCCAGGGCGCCTTTGCGGCATCCACGATGAAGTCGGGGCCGCCCGCGGGGACGAGCACCTGGCCGCGATTTTCCAGAGGCTGGAACGTCGCGGTTCTGTCCTTGACCATCTGCGCAGGCACGCCCAGTTCAAGAGCGGATGCAACCGCCGCTGACGTCGGCAGCCAGAAATGCTCGCCGGGGAACGACGTCTCGATATCGAGCACACCGCCGCGCCAGTGGAGCGAGAACCGCAACGGCTTGGGATAGGCTGCCTCGATATCGCTGACGCGATAATCCGCCTGCTCCGATGTGCCGAATGTGACGGAACGGCAATAGCTCGCCGAGGCCATGCCCATCACAAGAGGGTCATCGGCATTGAGCATCGCGAAGCCGCCCGGCTCCAGCGCCGCGACTAGGGCGCTCTTTTCTCGAGCGACGTTTTCCACAGTCTTGAAACTGGCCCGATGCTCCAGCCGGACCATTGTGACAACAGCCACGTCGGGGCGAAGCAACTCGGCCATGGGCTTCATTGTATCCGGGCCGAATGCAGCAGCCTCGAAGACGACGTAGTCGGTTTTGCCGCCCTTTCCCATTCGCCTGGATAGGGTCGAGACCAACAGTTTCATAGTGTTGGCCAGAACCTGTGTGTGGACCGAACCCTGGCCAGCCAGGATGTGTCCAAGCAGGCTTCCCGCCGTCGTCTTGCCGGAGCTTCCGGTAACACCGATGAAAATTGCCTTGCTTCGCGCCCGCGCACGCTTGGCCAGGTAAAGCCGCAGCCGCCATCCCAGATCGTAGCGACTTTTCTGCTGCCTGATCTTCATCACCCGCCAACACTATCCACGATCCGTTATGCCTTTCGGGGGATCGAGAAGTCAAACTGGGGTCCGGCGTGACGACGTCAACTGTTCGTTCCTCGGCCGGCCGGCGCACCGATGCGAACTCTTGCCGACATTGCTCTGTCTGCCATGCATTGCGAACAGCGAGGTACTTCCCGAATTGCTCAAATGCAGCGGCCGCCGTCGACCTCCAGCGCCACACCGGTGATGAAGGCGGCTTCGTCCGACGCAAGCCAAAGCGCAGCGTTGGCGATATCGAGCGGCGTCGACAGACGGCCGAGCGGTATCGAGGCACGGAATTTCTCGCGGATCTCCGGCGTGTCAGTGCCCATGAATTTCTCCAGCATGCCGGTCTCGCCGGCGACCGGGCAAAGGCAGTTCACGCGGATGTTCTTGGGCGCGAGTTCGACCGCCATCGACTTGGTCGCGGTGATCGCCCAGCCCTTCGAGGCATTGTACCAGGTGAGCCCCGGCCGCGGCCGCAGACCGGCGGTCGAAGCCGTGGTCAGGATGACGCCGCCGCCCTGCCGCTCCATGATCGGCACCACGGCAAGTGCGGCGTGATAGATCGCCTTCATGTTGACTGAAGTGATCAGGTCGAAGGTCGCCTCGTCGACGTCGAGCATGTCGCCATTGCGGTGGGTGTAGCCGGCATTGTTGACCATGATATCGATGCGGCCGAAGGCGCTTTTTGCGGCATGGACCATCTCGTCGAATTCGGAACGCTGCGAAACGTCGGTCTGGGTCCAGATCGCGGCCTGGCCGATCTCTGCTGCAACGCGCTCCGCGCCCTTGGCGTTGAGGTCGGCGACGACGACCTTGGCGCCCTCTTCGGCAAAGCGCCTGGCCATGCCTTCGCCGAAACCTGACGCAGCACCCGTGATGACGGCAACCTTGTTTTCCAGACGCATGCTTTTTCCGCTCATTGAAGACCCACCTCGCAAGCGCATTTTCCTTTTTCTTTGATGCGTGTCTGTCTCCCAGAACCGCTTCGCACTTCTGGGCGACACGCATTAGCTTTCGTCACATTCCCGCTTTATGTTGCAGGCGCGAAAGCCCCGGGACCATCGCTTGACGAAAAGCCTCCGGGTGGCAGCCAGTGTCAAGGCACATTTGGAGCGAATCAATATGCAGTGATTTGGCCTCGATGTGACACCATGGCACTGGATAGTTTAAATCGATTAGATTATATCCTGCCGCGTCACAGCGAGCGGCGTCAAAGCGGACAGACCATGACCAGCCAGATCATTCCCGTCGAGCCTTTCGACTTCATCATTTTCGGTGGCACCGGCGACCTGTCGGAACGCAAGCTGCTGCCCTCGCTCTACCACCGCCAGCGCGACCACCAGTTTTCCGAGCCGACCCGCATCATCGGCACCTCGCGCTCCAAGATGAGCGACGAGGAATTCCAGGCTTTCGCCAAGCAGGCGATTTCCCAGCATGTTAAGCCGGCCGACATCGACGCCGAGGAACTCAAGACATTTCTTGCCCGGCTGTCCTACGTATCGGCCGACGCGACGACCGGTGCCGGCTTCGACAAGCTGAAAAAGGCGATCGGCGAAAGCGACCGCATCCGCGCTTTCTATCTGGCGGTGGCGCCGGCGCTGTTCGGCGACATCTCGCACCAGCTGAAAGCCCACAATCTCATCACGCCGAATTCACGCATCGTGCTGGAGAAGCCGATCGGCCGCGACCTCGATTCGGCGCGCAAGCTCAACGACGTGGTTGGAGACGACTTCCACGAAAGCCAGATCTTCCGCATCGACCACTATCTCGGAAAGGAGACGGTGCAGAACCTGATGGCGTTGCGCTTTGCCAACGCGCTCTATGAGCCGCTTTGGAATTCTGCCCATATCGACCATGTGCAGATCACGGTGGCCGAGACCGTCGGTCTTGAAGACCGCGTCACCTACTACGACAAGGCCGGCGCGCTGCGCGACATGGTGCAGAACCACATGCTGCAGCTGCTCTGCTTGGTTGCCATGGAGGCGCCATCGTCGATGGATGCCGATGCCGTGCGCGACGAGAAGCTGAAGGTGCTGCGGGCGCTGAAGCGCATCAACGGCAATGAGGCACCCAAGCACACCGTGCGCGGGCAGTACCGCGCCGGCGCCTCTGCAGGCGGCGCGGTGAAAGGCTATGTCGAGGAACTCGGCAAAGACAGCTCCACCGAGACCTTCGTCGCCATCAAGGCCGAGATCGGCAATTGGCGCTGGGCCGGCGTGCCGTTCTATCTCCGGACCGGCAAAAGGCTGGCGACCCGCGTTTCGGAAATCGTCATCGAGTTCAAGCCGATCCCGCATTCGATCTTCGGCGACAGCGCCGGGCCGATCTCAGCCAACCAACTGGTGATCCGGCTGCAGCCCGACGAAGGCGTCAAGCAGTTCATCATGATCAAGGATCCAGGCCCGGGCGGCATGCGGCTGCGCCAGATTCCGCTCGACATGAGCTTTGCAACATCTTTCGACGGTCGCGCGCCGGACGCCTATGAACGGCTGATCATGGATGTTATCCGCGGCAACCAGACGCTGTTCATGCGCCGCGACGAGGTCGAGGCGGCATGGAAGTGGATCGACCCGATCCAGAACGCCTGGGAAAGCGCCAGGCAGGAGGCGCAAGGCTATACGGCCGGCACATGGGGTCCCTCGGCCTCGATTGCGCTGATCGAACGCGACGGGCGGACATGGCACGAAAGCAATTGAGCGAGCCCGTCTATAACTGGAACGGCTTTGCCGGGCGCCAGGACCTGGCGGCAGCCCTTGCCGGCAATGTCGCGGCGCGCCTGACCAAGGCCATCGACGAGCGCGGCACGGCCCTGCTTGCCGTTTCCGGCGGCACCACGCCGGCAAAGTTCTTTGCAGCACTTTCGGCCATTCCGATCGCCTGGAACAAGGTGACGGTGACGCTGGTCGACGAACGGTTCGTGCCGGCCTCCTCGCCGCGCTCGAATGCGGGGCTGGTCGCGGCCAACCTGCTGCAGAACAAGGCGGCTGCCGCGCACTTCGTGCCGCTCTACCATGAGGCGGCAAGCATCGAGACCGCCGCGGCGGCCGACGATGCGGCGCTGAAGGCTCTGCCCTGGCCCCTCGATGTCGTCGTGCTCGGCATGGGCGGCGACGGCCACACCGCCTCGTTCTTTCCCGACGCCGAGAATCTCGGCGATTTGCTCGACCCGGCCTCATCAAGGATCGTGCTGCCGGTTCACGCGGCAAGCGCCGGCGAACCCCGGTTGACGCTGCCGCTGGCGCGGATCGTCGACGCCGGCTTCATCGCGCTGCATATAGAAGGCGAGGACAAGCGCACCGCCTTCGACGGTGCGATGGGACCGGGTGCGAAAAAGCCCATCCGCAAAGTGCTCGAAGCGGCACCCACCCCGGTAGAGGTGTTCTGGGCACCCTGATTTCACGCAAAGCAGTCCCGGCAGACGGTGGAGGACGTTCTTCCGGGGCTCGAAAGGACCGACCATGACAGCCAGACGCGACATCGAAGCCATCACGGAACGCATCCGCCAACGCTCGAAAGCCGGCCGCGAGCGCTATCTCGGCCGCATCGCCGAGGCCTCCAGCCGCACCGTCAACCGCAGCGTCCTGTCTTGCGGCAACCTCGCGCATGGCTTTGCCGTCTGCAGCCCGTCTGAAAAGCTGGCGCTCGGCGCCGACAAGGTGCCGAACCTCGGCATCATCACCTCCTACAATGACATGCTGTCGGCGCATCAGCCCTTCGAAACCTTCCCGGCGCTGATCAAGGAAGCCGCGAAGGAAGTTGGCGGCATCGCGCAAGTGGCCGGCGGCGTGCCCGCCATGTGCGACGGCGTGACCCAGGGACAGCCCGGCATGGAGCTGTCGCTGTTTTCGCGCGACGTCATCGCCATGTCGGCGGCGATCGGCCTGTCGCACAACATGTTCGACGCCGCCGTCTATCTCGGCGTCTGCGACAAGATCGTGCCGGGGCTGGTGATTGCAGCCCTCACCTTCGGCCATCTGCCGGCGGTGTTCGTGCCGGCCGGGCCGATGACGACGGGCCTGCCCAATGACGAGAAGGCCAAGGTTCGCCAGCTCTATGCCGAGGGCAAGGCCGGACGCGCAGAACTGCTCGAAGCGGAGTCCAAATCCTATCACGGGCCGGGCACCTGCACCTTCTATGGCACCGCCAATTCCAACCAGATGCTGATGGAGATCATGGGCCTGCATACGCCCGGCGCGTCCTTCGTCAATCCAGGCACGCCGCTGCGCGACGCGCTGACGCGCGAGGCGACCAGGCGAGCCCTGGCGATCACCGCGCTCGGCAACGCCTACACGCCGGTAGGCCGCATGATCGACGAGCGCTCTTTCGTCAATGGCGTCGTCGGCCTGCACGCCACCGGCGGCTCTACCAACCACACCATCCATCTCATCGCCATGGCCGCGGCGGCCGGCATCACGCTTACCTGGCAGGACATTTCCGACCTGTCGGAAGCGGTGCCGCTTCTCGCGCGCGTCTATCCGAACGGGCTTGCCGACGTGAACCATTTCCACGCCGCCGGCGGGCTTGGCTTCCTGATCCGCGAATTGCTCGACGAAGGCATCCTGCATGAGGATGTGCAGACGGTATGGGGCGAAGGCCTGAGGCCCTATGCGGTCGAGGCCCGGCTCGGCGAAGATGGCGGCGTCGTGCGTGAAGCCTCGCCGCTGCAGAGCGGCGACGAGAAGGTGCTGGCGCCGTTCAAGAAAGCCTTCCAGCCGACCGGTGGCCTGAAGGTGCTCGCCGGCAATCTCGGCCACGCCGTCATCAAGACGTCCGCCGTGAAGCCGGAACGCCGCGTCATCGAGGCGCCGGCCAAGGTGTTCGACAGCCAGCAGGGACTGAACGAAGCCTTCAAGGCCGGCACGCTGACCGGCGACTTCATCGCCGTCATCCGCTTCCAGGGCCCGAAGGCAAACGGCATGCCGGAACTGCACAAGCTGACCACCGTGCTCGGCATCCTGCAGGATCGTGGCCAGCGCGTCGCGCTGGTCACGGACGGGCGCATGTCTGGCGCTTCCGGCAAGGTGCCGGCGGCGATCCATGTAACGCCGGAAGCGGTCGAGGAAGGGCCGATCGCCAGGATCCATGACGGCGACATCATCCGGCTCGACGCCGATGCCGGCACGCTGGAAGTGCTGGTGCCGGGGCCCGAGCTCGCGCTGCGCCGCACGGCCGACATCGATCTCATCGGCAACGAGTTCGGTTTCGGCCGCGAGCTGTTCGCTGGTTTCCGCCAGTTGGTCGGCCGCGCCGACCACGGCGCCAGTGCTTTCGGCACGGCTTGAGGCATCATTGCCTATTTTGTAAAAAGGGCGGCTCGAGCTCGGTTTGAGGCCGCCCTTTGGTGAGGGATGGATGGCGATTACGGCTGAACCGTAATCTCGCTCCGTTCGCCGGCCTTGACCGTCACCGGCATTTCCTTGTCATGGCCTTGATCGGACATGTGGCGGAGGACGACATAGTCGCCGGCTGGGATAGTCTGCTGCCAGGTGTCGCCATAGTTCAGGCCGAGCGCTTTGCGGTTGCCCTGGATATCCTTCTTCGACGACAGCACCTCGATCGAATAGGCGCCCGGCGCCGACATCACCAGCACGCCGGCATCGAGCGTCACCTTGACGTCCCTGACGTCGCCAACCTTGACGCTGAAAGGCTGCTCGACGGTTGCGAGCTCAAGCGAGGTGACCGCGACATAGTCGTCCGGCGGCAGCCAGAACTTGCTGTCGGGCCCATAGGAGTGAGCGACATCGTCACGCGAGCCGTCGATCTTTTTCTTGGCCTTGACGATCTGGACGCTGATGCCCGAGGAGTCGGCCTTGTCGCCACCTGCAGTGTAGTAGGCGTTGACGGCGGCATGGCCGACGCCGACGACTATGTCTTTTTCCACAGTCTGCCCGGCGGCGAGCTGGATGTTCTCGGTCACCGAGCCGCTGCCGATCGCAACCGTCACCTTCTGCTCACCAGCCGGCACGATGATCCTGGTGTCGCCATAGTGGGTGGTGCTGCCGCCCGGGAAGGCGAAGTCGACATGGGCTTCGTCACTGATCTCGGCGCCCTGGCTTGGCTTCGGATGGATGAGCATGGTGCCGGCGTTCAAGGTGAAGAGCGGCCTGTAGACCTGGCCCGCCTCGATCTTGACCTTCTGTTCCGCCTGAGCTTCGTCGGCGCGCGCGACGACGACATATTCGCCCGGCTCGAGATTGGCCTCGTAGTTGTTGTACTGGGTGGTGACGGCCTCGCCGCGCGTGCCATCGGCCTTGGCCTTGTAGACCTCCCAGGCATTGCCGTCGGTGATCGGATCGCCGCCTTCCGCCATGACCACGCTCGGGATGAAATTGAATTCGGGCTTTGCCGGTTCAGGGGCAGGCGCCGGAGCGGGTTCGGGTGCCGGCGCCGGAGCCGGCGCGGCGACGGTTTCGACCAGTGCTTCCTGCAGCGCCTTCTCGTCCGAGGCCTGGATATATTTGCCGCCGGTGTTGTCGGCAAGGCAGGCGATCTGCTTGCCCTCGTCAGCGGTCAGGCCGAAGCCGACGACGTCGACGGTGAAATCGACGCCTGAGGCCTCCAGTTCCTTGCCCAGCGCGCACGGGTCACCTTCGCAGGTTTCAAGCCCATCGGTGATGAGAACCACGGTCGCCTTGTCCTCGGTGTATTTCAGAGCTTCGGCCGCCTGCTTGACGGCTGCGGTCAGCGGCGTCTTGCCGAGGAATTTCAGGCTGTCGGCAGCGGCCGAAATGGCGCTAGCCGAGCCGGCTTGCGGCGGCACGATCAGCTCGATGTCGTCGCAGCTGCCCTTTTCGCGGTGGCCATAGGCCATTAAGCCGATCTCGTCGTCGCCCGGGACCGACTGCAGTACGGTCCTCAGCGATTCGCGCGCGATCTCGAGCTTCGGCTTGCCGTCGATCTGGGCCCACATCGAGCCTGAAGCGTCAAGAATGATGATAACCTTATTGGCGGCAAAGCCGAGCGAAGTCATCGACAAAAGGAGCAGCGCCGCAGCTACGCTCCGCAAAAGTCCCGCCATCGAAATCTCCTTGAGGCCGCCCTCTGATCCGCGCCGGAAGCTATTTGACAGCGCGTCCGGACACAAGCCTGGAGCGGGTTACTAGATCATGATGAGATTTGGATGAAATCTCATCATGATCTAACCCTTTGTTAGAGCACGATCTTTTCCAAAAACCGGCACCCACTTTTTGGGATCATGCTTCTAACGGTTGCAGTGTAACAGGATCGGCGCCGGCAGAGCTGGTAGCACGAAATCAGTAGGTGGTGCGCCGCTCTTCGGAAGGCGGACGGCCGAACTGCAGCCGATAGCTCTGCGCGAAATAGGAGTGCGAGGTAAAGCCGGTGGCAATGGCCACGTCGAGGATCGGCATGTTGGTCTGGCGCAGCAGTTCGCGCGCCCGCTCAAGCCTGAGCCGCATGTAGTAACGACCGGGCGTGACGCTCAAATGGCGCAGGAACAAGCGCTCGACCTGGCGCACCGACAGGCCCGCCGATTTGGCAAGCTGCACGGCTGATAGCGGCTCGTCGAGATGGTCGGCCATCAGTTCGACGATGCGCCTTAGCTTCTCCGACTTGCCGGTCAGGTCGCGCTCCGGCCCGACGCGCTGGCGGTCGCCGGCGGAGCGGATGCGCTCATGCTGGAACTGGTTGGCAACGCCGTTGGCGAGGTTCGAGCCGAAGTCGCCACGCACGATCTCCAGCATCAGGTCGATCGAGGTCGTGCCGCCGGCGCAGGTGTAGCGCTTGCGGTCGATCTCGAAGACGTTGCCGGTGCAATTGATGTCGGGAAAGCGCTCGACGAAGCCGGCGCGGTTTTCCCAATGGATGGTGCAGCGATAGCCTTCGAGCTGACCGGCTTCGGCCAGGAGGTAAGAGCCCACCGAAAGCGCGCCGAGCGCATTGCCGCGCCGGCCCCAGCTGCGCAGCGCCGCCAGCACCTTGCTCTTGCCGGGGAACTCGACCGACAGGCCCACCGACACGAACAGGATATCGACCGGTGGCAAATCGGCGACGGCATAGTCGATCTTGAGCGGCAGGCCGTTGGAGGCCATGACGGGATCGCCGTCGGCCGAGACCGTCGTCCAGCCATAGAAATCGCGGCCGAGCAGGCGGTTGGCCGAGCGGAAGGTATCGATCGCCGCTGCCAACGAAAACATCGAAAACTTGTCGACCAGCAGGAACGCGAATTGCCGGCCCCCTTGAACGGGATCATCCACGACCGGCCGTTCAGAGGGTATAGTAAGGTTCGGCAAAGAAGCTGCTTTCTGGGTCAGAAGGAAGGCCGCTTCAAGCCGGCCGCAAGGTAGGCTGAGGCTAACGTATTGGCCATCAGCATGGCAATGGTCATCGGTCCGACACCGCCGGGCACGGGGGTGATGGCGCCGGCGGCCTTGGCCGCTTCGGCATAGGCTACATCGCCGACGAGGCGGGTTTTGCCTTCGCCCTTCTCGGGTGCGGCAATGCGGTTAATCCCGACATCGATCACGGTGGCGCCGGGCTTGACCCAGTCGCCCTTGATCATTTCGGGCCGGCCGACGGCGGCAACCAGAATGTCGGCTGTGCGGGCCAGCGCCGGCAGATCCTTGGTGCGGCTGTGGGCAATGGTGACGGTGCAGTTGGCGGCAAGCAACAGATTTGCCATCGGCTTGCCGACGATGTTGGAGCGGCCGACGACGACCGCGTTGAGGCCGGAAAGATCCTTGCCGCGCACGCGTTCGATCAAAAGCATGGAGCCGGCCGGCGTGCAGGGCACGAAGGCTGTTTCGAGTTCGCCGGTGCCGAGCTTGCCGACATTGATGAAATGAAAGCCGTCGACATCCTTTTGCGGTGCGATGGCCTGGATGATCTTGCCGGCATCGATATGGGCGGGAAGCGGCAGCTGCACCAGAATGCCGTTGATGGCCGGATCGGCGTTGAGTTCGCCGATGATCTTCAGCAGTGCCGCTTCGGACGTGTCGGCCGGCAGCGTGTGCTGCAGCGAATGAAAGCCGCATTCCTTGGCGGTGCGCGACTTCGACGCGACATAGACCTGGCTTGCCGGATCCTCGCCGACGATGACCACCGCTAAGCCGGGCTGGGCCTTTCCCTTGGCGACCAGGTCCTCGGTCAAGGCCTTGACCTTCTGAACCACGTCTGCGGCGACGATCTTTCCGTCAATCACTTCGGCCATGAACCATCCTCGACATCATTCCAGCCAAGGCGCGGCGCGCGCCTTGAACGTTGCTTCGTGCATGTCGTTGTTCCAAACGTTCCGCCCATTCGGGTAAAGCCCGACGGCAGCGCTTTTTGGGCGCCATGCTGCGCGGCATTGTCACGAAATTTGGCCTAAGCAATCCCGTCAAAGCGCCGTCACATGCCGTAAACTCGAAACCGGCAGCTTTTATTCTGTGCTGACGGGCTCAGAGCGACTCATCCTTTCACGGAAAGGCTGAACCGCTCTATATTCTTGTTTTGACGCAATTCCCAAGGGAAAGCGCGCTACGCGCTTTTCCCGGGAAAACCGTTTCACACTTTTCCTGGAATTGCTCAGAAATAGCGGCGGTGCGAACGGCTTTCGGTGAGTTCGCGCACCGCTTCGCGAAATTCGCGCAGGCTGGCGCGGATATCGTCGATTTGCGCCTGCTGGTCTTCCGGCGCCGCCCCAGCGGGCTGCGGAGAAGACCACGGCCCGGACGCCGCGGGCAGCGGCTGAGCCTGCGAATAGGCATAGTCAGCCGGCTGACGAGGCTGCGCGTAGCCAGGCTGCTGCGCAGGGGAATTGGCGTGCGGAACCTCGTTCCGGAAGTCCGGCTGGCGATAGCCCACAGGCTCCTGCACCGGCCTTGTATATTCGGCGGCTGGTTGGGCGCGGTAGGTCTCGACGGGTTCGCCTGACGTCCCGCTACCCGGCGCGGCTTTGCGCATCGCCGAGAACAGTCCGTCGAACAGACCTGGGCTCCGGGCGGGAGCGGCCGCGGTCGGCAACACCGGAGGTGCTGCCGGTGGCGGCGCCACAGGCAGCGGCGCGCGATAGACCTTGTCCTCGACCGGAGGGCGGCGCTCGTCCATTCTGCCGCGCGAACGCGAATTGGCAGCGCCGCGCAGGCTGGCAAAGGCGCCGCGCATGGCGCCGACACCGATGCCCGAAGCAAGCCCGAGCAGCAGGCCGGCCATCGCTATTACAGCCCGCGACGGTCCGTTGGGTTCGAGCGGCGGTTGCGCGGGGGNCATCAGATTGATGTTGGTGGTGTTGATGTTTTGCTGTTCGCCGGTCTCCTTGGCGCGCAGAAGGTACTGTTCGTAGACGGAGCGTTTGGCCGTGGCATCACGCTCCAGTTCGCGCAGGCTGACCAGATCGCTGTTGACGTCGCCGCTCTGGACCTTTGCCTGAGCCAGGCGGGAAGCGAGATCCTGCTCAAGCTGGACCGAGCGCTTCAAGTCGACCTGCAGCGACGAGGCGATGCGGCGCAGTTCGCCTGCGATGCGCTCGCGCGAGCCGTCGAGCTGGGCACTGAGCGCCTGGTATTCGGGATGACGCGGTCCCAGACGCACGGCGGCGCGGTCGGCCTCCTGCTTCAAAGCTGCATATTGCGCGCGCAGTTCGCTCATCGTGTTGGAATTGATTTCTTCCGGCAACGTGCCGTTGATGACCGAATTGACGTCCAGCGAACGCGCCGACGCGGCCCGGGCATTGAGTTCCAGCGTACGGGCCCGGGTGACTGAGAGCTGCTCGTTGAGCTTCAGCATCTGGTCGTCGCTGATCAGATGGCCCTGCGCGTCGACGAGATCATGCGTGGCCCTGAAATCCTCGACCTTGCGCTCCGCTGTCTCGACATTCTTGCGCAGGTCATCGAGCTTGGCCGTCAGCTGGTCCGTCGCGCGCCCGGCCATCCCGAACTGGTATTGGGCCGCCTCCTGCTGGAAAACGTCCCTGGTCGTATTGGCTATCTTCGCCGATTTGTCGGCGCTTTGAGTGGTGGCGCTGATGGAAACGACAAAGCTCTTGCCGCTGCGCTCAACCGACAGGCTCTTGGCCAGATTGCCGACCGCCAGCGCCTGGCGGCGCACTTCACCGCCGCCGCCAGGGCCATCCTGGCGCGACAGTATCGAGCGAATGAGCGACAGGACGCCAAGGCCGCCAGAGCCCTGTCCGTTGAATTCCGGATCGTCGACGAGATTGAGATCGGCCACGACCTTGTCGAGGACCTTGCCGGATGTCACCATCTTGATGCGGGTTTCGACAACAGCCAGCGCCGCATCGGGCTGCCCGACCGGTTGGGTGAGATCGTTGTCGGAAAGCTTCAGGTCGCCTGGCTCGATGACCATCTGTGTGGTGGCTTCGTATTTCTTCGGTGTCGAAACGGCGACGGCGACGCCGAGCACCGTGCCCAATATCGTCGTCGAGACGATCAGCAACTTGGAACGACTAATGCCGCGGACGACCTGGAGCGGATCGATCAGCGGCTTCCATTCCTGCCCGTCATCGTCGTCGCGGTCCGGTCGCTGCTCGTGGAAAGAGCGGAGCTCATAGGCGGCGTGCTGCTGACGCCGGCCGGAAACAGGCTCCTCACGCGCGCTGGCGGCCGAAACGGGTTCGCCGTCGGCCTGGAACTGCGGCGGCTCGGGCGGTGACGTTGGCGCCGGATTCGACCGCGCCTCGCGTTGCGAGCGGGCTATGCGGTGACGCGTGGCGGCGTCCTCGCGCCATGACGGATCCACCCGGTCACCGATCGAGACCGCCGACGCATCCGCCGCCTCATCGCCGCGCACGGCTTTGCCGAGCGCCAGGAGGGAGCGCTCGCGCCTCCAGTCTTCACGGTTTTCCCTGTCGACCATTGTCTCGAAACTTTACCTTCGACGGCGCAGGAGCGGCGGTCGGCCAATCGTTAAGTCACGCTAAACAGGCATGGGAAACAAAAGGTTAATTTCCGAAGTCTGCAAGTGAAAGTTTCTCGCTTCGCCACGCATTGCCGGGATCTGTAAAATGGCGTCAGAACCGCACGTTAAGCTTTGCGGCTTACGGCTTTCCTCGATATGACGCAGGCCAGCGACATACCGCAAAGGCGGACACTCGCCCGCATCGGCACCTTCCTCGCCGAAAGACGGGGGCTGGTTCGCGACTATCTTTCAGCCATCAGCGGCGCCGGCGGGCGGCTGGTGTTCTCGCTCGCCTATTTCATCGCACTTGCCAACACGCTGTCGATTGCCGAGTTCGGCATGTTCGCCACCGCCTCGGCGGCCGGCGTCATGCTGTCGCGCATCCTCGCTTTCGGCTTCATCTCGGCGCTTTACCGCACAGCCACCATCCGCCCCAATCTGATCGGCACCTTCACCGCCGGCTTCCTTTTGCTTGGCGCCGTGTCCTTACCACTGCTGGCGGCGGCCTCCTGGGGCGTCTACCTGATCTTCTTCGCCAGCACCGTTCCGCTGGCCGTCTTTGCCGCAATCGTCTTTGCAGAGGCGCTTTTGTGGCGGCCGGTCGAGGTGGTGCTGATCGTCAACAACGGGCTCGGCAAATTCGGCCGCGCCGCCGTGCTGTCGATCGTGGCCACGGCGTTCCGCGCGCTGGGCGCCGTGCTGTTCATGCTATCGGGCCAGCACAGCGTCTGGATCTGGTCGTTGTTCTACATCGGCGCCAACGCCGCCTCGCTGCTGCTGGCCTTCGGCTTCTATTATCCACGCCAGCGGCTGAGGCTGCGCACCGAGCTCTATCTCAGGCGGCTTGCCGATTCGATCTATGTTGCAGGAGCCGAAGTGCTGTTCTACCTGCAGTCGGAATTCGACAAGCTGCTCGTGCTGGCGATCGGCGGGCCGCATCTGGCCGGCATCTATGCCATCATCATGCGGCTGGTCGACCTGACGGCAATCCCGATCCGCACCTTCTCGATGATGCTGGTGCAGAGGATGATGCGGGCGCCGGAGCTGTTGTCGCGACTGCGGGTCAAGAGCGGTATCGAAGCCGGCGTGTTCCTGGTGTCGACATTGGCACTGGCCGCACTCGGCATCGTGCTGCATTTCTTCCCCAATGCACTTGGCCGGAATGTCGCCGAGGCGGCGCCCTTGGTGGCGTTGGCAATCGGCGTGCCGGGACTGCGCAACCTGGTCGAATACCAGGCCGAGCTGCTGTTCGCGCGCGGCCAGACCGCGCTCAGGGCGCTCAACCTCGGCCTGCTGGCGGGGCTGAAGGCGGTGCTGTTGACCTATGTGCTGACCACGATTGCCGACACGCCCAGGCTTGTCGTATCGCTCAATGTCGTCTTCCTGCTGCTCTATCTCGCCTCGGCGCTGCTAACCTATTCGGCGCTGCGCAAGCCCGCCAAGGCAATCTAAGCCAATCCGATCAGGCGGCGGATGCGGCCGATATCGGTGCCGATGAAGGATTGCATGCCGATCGCCACCTGCCCCGGTGCCATAGCGGCGACGAAGCTGCGGAATTCGTCATCCGACAGCGCCTCCCCGGTCCAGTGCACGCGGCAGAATTCCTCCGAGCCGTGGAAATGGCCGGCGCCCCCCAGCACATCGTCGACATAGCGGCCATAGATCATGCATTCGGAGAACCGGCGCACTGAAGCGATGACCTCGACCCAGCCGCGCGCGTGCACCTTCTCGATCTCGGCGCACATCGCCGTCACGGTCTGACGGCGCCAGGCGATCAGCGTCGAAATATAGTCGTGGTTCGAAACCTCGGATGCATCGATACCAATCGCCGAGGCCGCATTGCGCGACCAGATGCGATGCTCGTCGTGACCGTCGCTCGACAGCACGCCGTCGCGCCGGAACAGCCGCACCTTGCCGTCGCGCCAGAAGGCGCTCAGATCGAATGGCTTGAGGAAGGCGACGTCGGAATCGCAGAAGACCAGCACGTCTTCTCCAGCATGCGCAGCGATGGCGATGCGGCGCAGCTGCTGCACATGCCAGCCGCGCAGCGGCTGGGTCTTGAGACTGAGCCAGATGCGACGGCGAAAGAGGCTCATCGGATCGTCGAACACACGCAGCCAGCGCGGCAGCAGGTCGCGCTCGTCGACAACGCTGCGGCGGTCGTTTTCCAACTGGCGAAACAGCGCCACGTCGCGGTGCTCGACCAGAATGTAATGATGCGCCAAGCCGGAGACATGGCGGTCGAGGGTCTCGCACAACAGGCGGCAGCGTTCGAAATCCGGCGCATAGCTGGCGGTCACCACCGCCGCCGTCGGCGTTTGCGGCAGGGCACCGGTCTCGGCTGCAGGGCTCGGCACGACGCGGCTGTTCACCGCAACTCTCCGGCGGGCTCGGGCCGACGCGAGAATTTCTGCCTGACGACACGCAGCAGGAACACCGGATTGCCGACGACGTAGCGGCGCCACAGCCGGCCGGGCTCGATGCACAGACGGAACAACCATTCGAGCCTCAGCTGGCGCATCCACAGAGGCGCCCGCGGCACCGTGCCGGAGAGAAAATCGAGCAGCGCGCCGACGGCGATCGGCAGCGTGCAGTGGCGGGCATCGATATGACGGGCGATCCACAATTCCTGGCGCGGCACGCCCATGGCCACAAGCAGCACGTCGGGCCGCAATGCCTCGATGCGATCGACGATCGCCTGCTCTTCGGCGGGGGAGAAATAGCCGTCATGGATGACGACGAATTCGTGCTGCACCGCCAGAGCGGCTAGCCTGACCGACGCCGCCTCGGCGTTGGCGCGGGTGGCGCCAAGCAACCCGACGGTCAGCGGCCTCGCCGATGCCTGCAGAAAGGCCGGAATGAGATCAGTGCCGTTGAGATTGTCCGGGAACGGCGCGCCGTAGAGCAGCTTTGCCGCCAGATCGACGCCAACGCCGTCAGGCAGGATGAGGAAATCGTCGAGCGCCTCGGCAAAGACCGGATCGGTAGAGGCGATGTTGGCGTTGTGAGCGTTGAGAAAACTGACCTTGGTGAAGCGCCGCTCGGCAATCAGACGAGCGAGCAGCGCGATCGCGTCATCCCAGCCGATGGCAAGGACCGAAATGCCAAGGATCGTCTTCAGCGTATCGAGCCCGAAGGCGGCGCGGGCGGTGTGCATGTTCATGCAAACACCTCCTCCCCCACCGACCCGAGCTTTTCCAGGCCGAGCCTGATGGCGGCATCCAGTGCCTTGATCTGCCGGCGGTGAAAGGCGCTGCCATCGACATCCTTGACATCGGCCGCCGCTGCCTCCAGCGCGCCGGCGAAGGCGGCCGGATCGTCGGTGACGAAGCAATTTGCCGGGCGATGATCGATGCCGCGCAGCGAACGGCTGGTGGCGACCGACGGCAGGCCGAGCTCGAAGGTTTCGATGGTCTTGAGCTGAACGCCGCTGCCCGCGGTGCTGATCAGTGGAATGACGGCGGCGCCGCGCACGAAATTCTGGGCGTCGGACACGCGGCCGACAAATTCGACACCGGGATGGGCAGAGGTGATATCCGACGGCATGTTGCCGGCGACCCTGATGCGAAAGCTCCGGCGAAGATGCGGCACGACTTTTTCCAGGAACCAGTCGAGGCCGATGCGGTTCGGCTGCCAGGTCCAAGTGCCGATCAGCGCCGCGTCGCAATCGATGCGGCGCGGCTTGACCGGCTTTGGGGCCGTGGCAGTGGTCACCAGCGGCAGCACCGCCGAGCGGTCGTCGCTGGCAACGCCGAGTGCGGCGCGGTCTTCCTCGGCCAGCGTGAAGACGAAGCGAGCCCGGCGGCAGAGCCGCTCCTCCATGGTCTTGAGCAGCCTGGCCTCGCGGGCAAACAGCAGGCGCTGGAAGCGACTGTTTGCTGCTGCCGCATTCTCTTTGGCCGAACCATGTTCGACATTGTGGGCGACGAAAATCGAGGGACGGTCGGCGAACAGTTTTTCAAAGGCGCCGGCGAACTGCACCGAATTCAGGACATAGCCGTCGAAGGGACCGGCGCGCTCGATCGCGGCACGGACTTCGCTGTCGGAAACCGCGCGCAGCTTCACGGAAGCGAAGGTGAGCCCTGACAGCACCGCCTTGCCAAGCCAGGCGAGCTTCTGCCGCGCCGAGGCGCTTTCCGTGCGCACGTCGACGGCGCCGAGCACGATGGTGTTTTCGGGGTCGCTGGGCGCCTTGCCCGGCCAGATGAAGCCGATGACGGTGACGCGCACGCCGGCGCGCCGCAAGGCGGCGATGATCGCAGCGTTGGCGATCTCATAGCCCGAAGCGAGAGCGCCGTCGGGCACGATCGATGTGGCGAACAGCAGATGCATCTCACCTATCCAGGCGTCAGCCACTAGCAAAGCTGGGTGAACCCTTGATTAAATCATGCGACGCAACGGCTGAAAGGCGCGGACCAGCAGGCGCCGCTGCGAAAGGTGATTAACGAAACGTTATCGTCGCGGTGTTATCAAAAAGTCAGATTCAAAACATGCGGCTGGAGCGGATGATCCCTTTGCCATCGGACGGTTCGGTATCGATTGCGGGACGCTCTCCGGGGCTCGCCGCAGAGACGATCGCTGCCGTCGTCACGCTGCCGACCTTCAAGCGGCCGCAACTGCTGCTGGAAACGCTGGCGTCGCTGAAGGCACAGCAAACCAGCCGGCGCTTCGCCGTCATCGTCATCGAAAACGAAGCCAAGGCGCGTGAGGGCGCCAAGGCGGCCGTGCCGCTGTTCGAACGCGACGATATGAAAGGCATGGTCATCATCGCGCATGAGCGGGGCAATTGCAGTGCCTACAATGCCGGCTGGCAGACGGCGATCCTGCATTTTCCGGATTTCCGCCACCTGCTGGTCATCGACGATGACGAGATCGCCGACGCGGACTGGCTGGAGCGCATGTGCAAGACGGCGGAGACGCTTGGCGCCGACATTGTCGGTGGCCCGCAAGTGCCGGTGTTTACCGATCCTGCTCACGCCAAATGGGCCGAGCACCCGGTGTTTGCGCCGCCCTATCGCCAGACCGGGCGCGTGGCCGCACTCTATTCCTCGGGCAACCTTCTGGTCGGACGCAATGTGCTCACCATCATGGGGCCGCCCTTCCTCGACCTGCGGTTCAACTTCATGGGCGGCGGCGATTCCGACTTCCTCAGCCGCTCGGCGCAGAAAGGTTTCGTGCTTGGCTGGTGCGCCGAGGCAAAGGTGCGCGAAGGCGTTCCAGCCCGGCGCATCGAGGCTGACTGGATCCGCGCCCGATCCTTACGCAACGGTGTAATCTCGACGCTGGTCGAAAAGAAGAAGCGCGCCGGCACGCCATTCGCCGGCGCCAAGGTGTTTGCAAAAAGCCTGGCGCTGCTGATAGCCTCGCCCGTGCGCGGCGCAATCAAATTGGCGCGGACAGGATCGCTGTCGACGGCGCTTTACCCCGTCTATGTCTCGCTCGGCCGCGTGCTTGCCGAATTTGGATACGCCAATGAGCAATACAGGCAGCCTGAGAAGAACTGACGAGCTGCTGCTGGGCGGCATCGTCACCCGCGACGGCGTGGCGACGGCGATTGCCGCGCTGTTGTTTGCCGTCGTCATCGTGTCGTTCCGGCCGTTTCAGCCGGCAGGCGCGGAACTGACCGGCGACGGCGGCGACATCGTCAACCAGCTCGGCTTCAGTTCGCTCGGCGCCATTTCGATCTTCTCACTGCTGACGTTCGCCGACCCCAAGGTGGTGCGCTCGCTGCTCAGCCCGTCCTGGATTCTGATGCTCGGCTTTTTCATGCTTTCGGTCATCAACGCGACCGACCCGTCCTCGGCCATGCGCGCGGCCTTCTTCACGCTGCTTGGCGTTTTGACGATAGCGACGGTCCTGGTGCTGCCGCGCGACGCCGACAGTTTTTCGAAAGTCATCATATTCTGCGCGATCGTCGTTATCGGCCTGTCCTATATCGGCCTCATCGTCTTTCCGCATGAGGCCCTGCATACGGCCGATTCGCAGGAGCCCGAACATGCCGGCCTGTGGCGTGGTGTGTTCGCCCACAAGAACATTGCCGGACCAATCATGGCCTGCTTCAGCTTCGCCGGCCTCTATCTCTTCCGGCGCAGCCAGAAATTCTGGGGCGTGGCGATCTTCGGCGCGGCGATGATCTTCATGCTGCACACCGGCTCCAAGACGACGGCCGGCCTGGTGCCGTTCTCGATCCTGATCGTCGTGCTGCCGAGCCTGATCGGCATGCGGTTCGGCACGCCGGTCCTGTTTGCACTGGCGATCATTGCGACGGCCATCGGCACCTTAGGCATCGTCTTCATCCCGCCGGTGAAGGAGCTGGCGGCCACCTATTTCCCCGACCTCACCTATACCGGGCGCGCGACGCTGTGGGAGTTCTCCGGCGAGATGCTGGCGAAGAAGCCCTGGACCGGCTACGGCTATGAAAGCTTCTGGGGCACGCCGCTGCTGCTCAGCCAGGACCAGCCCTTCGACCGGGCCTGGGACATCCGGACGATCGTGCATGGCCATGACGGCTATCTCGACATTGCGGTGCTGATGGGCATCCCGGCGCTGTGCGTTGCCGTCTACACTTTCCTGATCGCGCCGCTGCGCGACTACATGCGCATCCCGCCGCGCAAGGAGAACATCTATCTCGGTGACTTCTTCATGATGGTGGTGCTGTTCACGGCGCTGAACGCGTTCCTGGAAAGCTTCTTCTTCCATCGCGGCGACCCGGTGTGGCTGTTCTTCGTGCTCGGCGTGCTTGGCTTGCAGCAAGTGTCGCTTCGGCCGATCGCGGTGCGCCGGCGACCTTGACCGGCTGGCCTGATCCAGCACCCCTTGAGGGGCTTTCCCGTCTGCCCGCTAGCGTCTAAGGAGAACCCTTGTCTCGGAGGGCTCTCAATGACGATCAGGCTTGTTCTCGCCGGTTGCGGCAATATGGGTTACGCCATGCTTGCGGGCTGGCTGAAATCCGGCAAGCTTGCCCCGCAAGCCGTGTTCGTGGTCGAGCCCAATGCCGAATTGCGCAAGCGCGCCGAGCACCTCGGTTGCAGTGTCGCCGCGGACGCGAACGGGATCCCCGCCGACGCAGAGCCCGACCTCGTCGTCATCGCCGTCAAGCCGCAGGTGATCCGCGACGTCACCGCCGCCTACAAGCGCTTCGGCGACGGCAGGACCACCTTCGTCAGCATCGCCGCGGGCACGCCGGTCGCCACCTTCGAGCACATCCTCGGCCATCTCGCGCCTGTTATCCGCTGCATGCCCAACACGCCGGCCGCGATCGGCAAGGGCATGATGGTGGTCTATTCCAACCCGCTGGTGACCGACGACATCAGGCGTTTCGTTGCCGAGCTGCTGTCGGCGAGCGGTGTGGTGACGACGATCGACGACGAAGGCCTGATGGACGCGGTGACGGCGGTTTCGGGGTCCGGTCCGGCCTACATCTTCCATTTCATCGAGGCGCTGACGGTTGCAGCCGAGAAGGCCGGGCTGCCGACCGAGACCGCCAGGCTGCTGGCCATGCAGACCGTCTATGGCGCTGCTGCACTCGCTGCCGAAAGCGGCGAGGAGCCCGGCGTCCTGCGCCAGCAGGTGACCAGCCCCAACGGAACCACGGCAGCCGCCCTTGCCGTGCTGATGGGCGAAGACCGGCTGACGAAGCTGCTGACCGAGGCGGTGGAAGCCGCGCGGCTGCGGTCGGTGGAATTGGGGAAGTAGCCCAGACGCTCGCGGGGCCGTATCAGCCCCACTTCATCTCACCCTTGGCGACCTTTGCGCCCAGTTCCAGCGACGAGACGTCCAGAAGATCGGGATAGCGCCGCTTCATCGCTGCAATCAGCTCGACGCTGGATTTCGCTTTTTCGGCTTCCTTATTGAAAGCTTCGAGGTAGGCGCGGGTGAATTCCACGGCCGCCAGACCGTCCGGTGCACCGGCTACCTGATGGGACGGCACCACGATGTTTGGTTTGCGGGACGCGATTTCGTTGAGCGCGGCAATCCATTTCTTGCGGTCGTCTACGGTTGGCTCGTCGGCAACCCAGACATGTACGCCGGACGAGATCAGCACGCCGCCGAACACCGCTTCAAGGCTGGGCACCCAGAGATACCGCCGGTCTTTCAGATCGGCGACGGTGACGATCTCGATCTTGTTTCCTTCGATTTCAAGTGAGGTGATATCGGAGGCCTCGGGAATGACGACATCCGCCAGGACCTTCGGTCCATTGTCCTTGAGCTGTGGGCTCCAGACATCCAGCTTGGCTTGCACATTGGCTTTGATGGCCGCAACCGTTGCGCCGGCCGCGATGATCTTGGCGCCGGGGAAAGCATCCGCGACGGGACGGAGGCCAAAATAATAGTCAGGGTCGCTGCAACTGACATAGATCGTCGTCAGGGTCTTGCCCGTCGCCTTGATCGCATCCGCGACCGCACGGCCATCGGACAGGGTAAATCCGCCGTCGAGGAGGATGGCTTCTTTTTCCCCGGTCAGCAGCACCGGCGTGCGGCGGAAACCATTCTCGTCAGCCTGAAAATGGGTCCATTTCAGCTTGGCGGCGGCCTTGGCTGCAAAAGCCAGAGGCTGAAGCATGGCAACCATGCCCGTTGCCAGAAGGGTTTTCATCGTCTCGCGTCTTGTCCAAATGGTTTGCACGATTTCAATCCTCAATGGGGGTTCAACTGATCGAGATTGGCATCTCGGCATCGTTTGAAAAACCCGGATCAAAGAGACAGACTGTATGAATGGATCATACAATGGCAGCCGATGGTCTGCGTCGTCAGCACGAGCGCAATGATCAGGCGTGTTGCGCGAGCAGGTCAACAGCCCATGGCGCGAGCGCGGCAGCATTTGGCCTGCTGGGCGGGAGCGGCTGACGAAGCTGCTGGCCGAATCGTGGAACTGGGGCAGTAGGATCAGGCCAGATCGGTGTGGGAAAAGTCTTTCCCTTTGTAGAGCAAGGGCATCCCACGGCTTTTTGCCGAGGCATATGACAGGCAGTCAGCGAGATTGAGCTGAGCCGGGTGGCCGCGACCTTTGCCATAGTTCGAAAAAGCCTGGATCGCGAGCTTGGCATCACCTCTTTCGATCGGAACCACCTCGATCGCGGCTTCGCGCAGGAAGTCTCCTATTGCCCTTTCGGCGAGAGCGGCTCCACCACCAACTTCGACGAAAGCCGCATCGCCGCTTCGAGCACGACCAGCGGAGATGTTATCCGTATCGAGGCCTGCCCGATCCGGCGGCTCCAATCGGCGGCGTCTTCCTCTCCGGCGAGGACAGCGATCACCACCGAGGTGTCGATGAACATCAGGAATGTCCCCACATCTCGTCGATCTCATCCTTAGTCAAATCCCTGCCGCCGCTTCCCGCCTTGGCCTTCAGATCGTTCGATATGGCGGCCAGCCGCTCAGCCAGCGGAACTCGTTCACGTTCGCGCTGAAGCTCGGATTCGAGCGCCTCGATCACCGCCTCGGTCATTGAAATCTTTCGCTTTTCGGCAAGCTGCCGGGCGAGGTCACGGGCGCGCGGGTCTCTGATCTGGAGATTCATCCTGGAAGCCTCCGTTCGGTGCCACTACAACATAGGGAGTTGTCATGACAAGGCCAGCCCGACTGGCCTGTCATCCAATCTCAGCTCCCGTACAGCATCTCATCCTGCAGCTTGCGCAAAGCGAACAGCCTGGTCGTGCGGTCGGGTGTGGCGTTGTCGGTGGTGATGAGCTCGCCCTTCCTGACCGGCTTCAGCACCTTGCCGCCTTCGAGCAGGCCGACCGCGACGGCGCTGACGGCGCGGGCCTCTTCGACGGTCATTGTCCAGGAGCGGTAGCAGGTCTCACCGATGGCATCGAAGGTCTCGCCCATGGCGAGATCGCGCTTGGCGACCGCGCAGACCTCGGCCACCGGCTTCGGCAGCGGCACCATGTCGGGGCGGCCGTAGAGCATGATACGCGCTGCCGTCAGCGGCACTTCCAGCGAGGTCAGATGGTAGGGCCGGAAGAAGCTGTAATAGGGGCCGTGGCCGATATGCAGATCGTCCATGCGCTCGACGATGCGCGGATGCGTCGCCTCGACGATGACGAACACGCCGGGCGCCACGCCCTTGCCGATGGTGTAGTCGACAACGCCCTTCTTCGACAGGATGCCGCCATCCGCCTTCGGGATGAGCACCTTGGCCAGCTGATCGCGGTCGGCCTTTGGGCCGTGCATGCCGGGAACGTCTGGGACCAGCCCGGTGGCGTTGGCGATGGCGCACATCTCGACCATGGTTTTGGAACCGTCGACGAATTCGACCAGCATGCGCGGGTTCATGTTGCGGCGGATCGCTTCGTCGCGATAGTCGTCCGGAACGGCATCGTGGTTGAGCGGGTTGTTCTTGCCCTTGCCAGCCGAGACGATGGTGTAGCCGAGCGCCGACGCAAATTCGATCAGCTCCATGCAGCTCGACGGCTCGTCGCCGGCGCCGACCGAATAGACGACGCCGAGCCGGTCTGCCTGCTGCTTGAGGTAGCAGCCGATCGTGACGTCGGCCTCGACATTCATCATCACCAGGTGCTTGCCGTGCTCCATCGCCTTCAAGTCGAAATCGGCGGCGACACCAGGCTTGCCGGTGGCGTCGATGACGACGTCGATCAGCGGATTGGTGACCAGCATCTCGTTCGTGGTAATGGCGATTTTGCCCGCCTCGATCGCCGCGGTGACTTTCGAGCCCCTGTCCGCCTCGACCGCCATCGCCTCATCGCCATAGGCGATGCGGATGGCGTCACGGGCGGTGTGCGGGCGGCGTGTCGAGATGGCCGCGACCGAGATGCCGGGCATCAGCATGCCTTGCGTGACCAGGTCGGTGCCCATTTCGCCGGAGCCGATGACGCCGATGCGCACCGGGCGTCCCTCGGCGGCGCGCCTGGCGAGATCGCGGGCCAGTCCAGTCAGGGCGACATTGGTCATGCAAGCGTGTCCACGGCTTCTTGATTTGCAGGCGGGAATAGCAGGGAACGGCCCCGCTTTGCCAACGAAACCAGCGGACGGCGGCAATTTCTCCGGCAACAGGCCCGACAGGTGAGGCCAACCCCGGTAGAGGCTGATTGACCCGCCTCGGCGTCAAACCACCCTGATATAGCTCGTCATCCCGGTTTTCTGATGTTCGATGATGTGGCAGTGCAGCAGCCAGTCGCCGGGATTGTCCGCGACGAAACCGAGCTGAACCTTCTCGTTGGGCTGCATGAGATAGGTGTCGGAGATGACCGGCTGAACCTGGCGTGTCGACGACGACAGCACCTTGAAGCTCATGCCGTGCAGATGCATCGGATGCGATTGCGGCGTCAAATTCTCCATGTCGATGACATAGCTTTTGCCGAGCTTCAGCTCGGCCAAAGGCGCGGTCGGGTCCGGCGTGTCGCCCGGCCACGGTACCTTGTTGATGGCCCAGAAGGAGTAGCCTAGCGTGCCGCATATGCTGTCGCTCGGCACGTTTTCCGCCGTGGCGCTGAGCGAGAGCGCTATGTGTTTCGCGCTGGCGAGATCCACCTCCGGCACCGGGTTGGCTTCCAGCGGTGCGAGGCCGCGCAGGTCGCGCTTGAGCGAGCTGCCGGTGGCGCGCAAGGTGGCGAGGACCTTGGGTTTGGTGCCCCTGATGTCGCCCAGGCTGACGATCGCGCCCTCCTGGTCAGGCATGCGGATGGCGAGCTCCATGCGCTGCCCCGGTCCGAGCAGCAAGGCATCGGGCGCAAAACGCTGCGGCACCGGATTGCCGTCGAGCGCGATGACCGCGGCCTCGGCACCCTCGACGCGAAACGCGTAGATGCGGGTGACATCGGTGATGGCGACCCGCAGCCGCACCAACCCGCCGGCCGGCGCGTCGAATTGCGGCTGGTCGAGCCAGTTGGCGGTGCGCACCGTGCCATAGGTTCCGGTTTTTGCGGCATCGCGCGGCCGGAATTGCTGGATGAACTGCGCGTCGTCGCCGAGGCGCCAGTCGCGCAGATTGACGATTGCCTCGGCGTCGAATTTGGGATCGTTGGGGTTTTCGACCACGATCACGCCGGTGAGGCCATGGCCCATCTGCTCCAGCGTGTTGCAATGCGGGTGATACCAGAACGTGCCGGCGTCGGGCGGCGTGAAGGCGTAGTCGAAATGATCGCCGGTATAGACGTAAGGCTGAACTAGGAAGGGAACACCGTCCATCTTGTTTGGAACGCGAATGCCGTGCCAATGGATGGTCGTCGGGTCGTCGATGGCGTTGACGAGACGCGCGGCAAAGGGCTCGCCTTTTTTCATCCTGAGCACCGGCGGCATTCCGGCCTCTCCATAAGTCAGCACATCGCGGGTCTGGCCGATATCCATGAACCTGGCCTGGATCTTTGCCGTCTTGAGAACCACCGGCTCGGGCGCGGCTGCGGCCCAGCCACTGAGCCTGGCCATCGCTGCAAGGCCAACCCCGCCAACGCCGGCAAGCGCGGCTGTTTTTAGAAGCCGGCGGCGGGTGAGTAGGGTCATGGAAAGCTCCGACGAAAATCCGGCTGTGTTGGCGCTCTGGATGGCGGCGGCTACCGGCGCGCTGCCGATACTGCCACATCGCCTCCCGATCATGCCATGGCGAGCCGATGACATTTGCTTGCGCACCAGCGTGAACGCTGGTGCCGCCGGTTAGCCCAACAAGGTTTGCCCGGCACGTACCCCTACCCTTAATCCCTCCCCACAAGGGGAGGGAAAGCTGCGGCGCGCCCTGTATCTCCGCCCTTGCATCTAGACCTCAGTAATTTGCCGAGATCAACGCTTACCAGGTCTCCCTCCCCCTTGTGGGGAGGGATTAAGGTGGGGGTAGGTGCCGGGCAAACATCGAAGAATGGGGGGAGCGCCCTATGTGATTGCCCTGCATCAGCGTTGTCTGGAGCCTCAGTTCAAGCCGGCGAGCAGCGCCTGTGCCTCGGCGAGGTTTTGTTCCGAACCGGCGGCGAGTTCGTCCATCTTGCGCTCCTTGAAAATGACGAGCGCATCCTGGCAGGCGGCGATGGCTTCCTCGGCAAGCGCCTTGTCCTTGCGGGCAGCACCGAGGTCGACCAGCACGTCGCACAGGCTGTCCTGCGTGAAGGCTACGGCCGGCACCGAATTGATCTTCTTTTGCACGGCGATTGCCTCGCGCAGGATCGGCACCGCCTCCTCGAAGCGGGCGACGTTGTTTTCGGCGCGGCCGGCAAGCGTCAAGGCATAGCCGACCTCGTTCTGCACGCTCGCCCATCGGTCGGGGTCGCGGTCGCGGCCGACCTCATCGGCCAGTGCGCGGTTGGCGGCGATCTCTTCATCGAACACCGCCGACTCCGGCGCCTTGTCCCTAATCATGGCGAGCACCCGGGCGAAATCGCCCTGCGTGCGGACCCATTGCTCCGGCGCCCGCTCACGAGTGCGCACGCTCTGTATGCTGCGATAGATGGCGGCCGAGCGCTTCAGCAAGGCGACATCGTTGCGCCAGTAGCCCAGCGTCGACAGCGCGCTGGCCAGATTGGCCTGGTTGCGTAGCCACTCATCGGCGTCTGTGTCGCGGGCAATCACGCTGAGCGCCGCCTCGTAGGCCTGAACCGACTTCGCCATTGTGTCCGGGTCGGAGGTAGCGCTGGCCTGCATCATCCGCGCGTTGCCGAGATCGCCTTCAACGGAGGCCCACAGTGTGCGATCGGGCAACGCGGCATAGACGGCGAGCGCCGCCTCGTGCGCGGTCGCCGCCCTCTGGTAAAGAGACGGATCGTTGCTGCTACCGGCAAGGTAGTAGTAGGCGCTACCGAGATTGTTCTGCAGTTGTGCATGATCTTCCGGCGCCGTGGCGCGGTCATAGAAGGGCAAGGCCGCTTCGAGCGCAGTCACCGACTGGCTGAAGTCATCGGCGTTCTGTGTCCTGTCGCCGAGCACGAGCAGGACATGGCCCAATCCCCATTGTGTTGCCGCAAAAGAGACCGGATCGCTGTCGCGAGTCTGCACCTCGAGCGCCGCGCGATAGGCTGTCACCGAGCGTTCGAGCGCCTCGACCGGGCCGCCATTGGCCTTGCCCAGCATGGAAAGGGCGATGCCCAGCCGGTATTGCGTCGTCGCCCAGTCGGTCGGGGCGCCCTCTCTGGTCCGCACCGTGAGCGCGGAATCATAAGCGGCGACCGCCTGTTCGAGGATCGCCCTGTCGCCCGCACGGGCACCCCAGGTCGACAGCGTGGCGCCGAGATCGTACTCTGTCGAGGCGAAATCGAGGGGGGCGGAGGTGGCGGTGTAGACTTCCAATGCCTTGCTGTAGGAGGCCGCCGACTTCTGCAAATAGTCGGTTCCTGTGTCTCGATTTCCAAGCGTTGCATAAACGAAGCCGAGATTCTGTTGCAGCGAGGCCCAGTCGAGCGGCAGCTTTTCACGCGTATATTCAGATAGCGCCGCCTCGTAGGCTGAGACCGCCTTGAGCAACATGGCGTCGTCGTTCTGCCTGGCGCCAAGACGATGCAGTGCGTTGCCCAGCGTCAGCTGGCCGTTCGCCCAGTCGGCCGGCGCGCGCTCGCGCGTCCGAACCGAAAGCGCTGCCTCCGCCGCCTCCCGCGCGCGCTGCAACGCGGCGATATCGCCGTTGATCTCGCCGATCGACTCGAATGCGGTGCTCAAATTGTTCTGGATCGTCGCCCATTGCGCCGGCGCGCGTTCCCTGGTCATCTCCTCAGCCGCCGCCTGGAAGGCCGCGACCGATTGCTCAAGCGTCGGTACATCCTTTTCGCGCGCGCCGAGGCTCGCCAGAACGACACCCAGATTGATCTGGCTCAATGCCCAGTCGAGCGGTACGCGATCCCGGCGATATTCTGTCAGCGCGGCGCGATGCGCCGATATCGCTGCGCGAAAACTGTCCGATGTGGTCTGGCGTTCGCCGATCTCGGACAGCACGATGCCGAGATTGTTCTGCGTCGCCGCCCATTCAAGCGGCAGTTTTTTCGACGACTGTACCTCGAGCGCCGAGCGGAAGGCCGCGACTGCCCGCTCAAGCAGTGCCGTCCCGTTCTCGCGCTGGCCGAGCCGCCAGTAGACCGTGCCCAGATTGCCATAGGTCGATGCCCAGTCGTCAGGGTAGGCGTCATGCGTATAGACGGTCAGCGCCTGCTCATAGGCGGCAGCTGCCTTGTCGAGGTTGTCGCGGCCGGCTTCCCGTTCGCCCAAAGTAGCAAGCGTGGCGCCCATATTGTTCTGGGTGGCCGCCCAAAGCAGCGGCAACTTTTCGCGGGTGACATAGGTCAATGCCTGTTCATAGGCTGTCAGGGCCTGGGCGAGATACGCATTGTCGCCGGAGAAGTCCCCTTGTTCCGACAGAGCGTTGGCCTCTGCCGCCTTGTAGTAGAACGCATCTTCGTCGCTCCATTTCGCGGCCTGCTCATAGGCCTTGGCGTAGTCCTGAGCCGCCTCCTTGAAGTTGAAGGAAATCTCGTAGGTTCTGGCGCTGCTGGCGAAAACCTTTGCGAATTCGAGCCGCTTTGCCTTCAGCTCGGCCTCGGCCTGGTCGACCGTAGACGAAAGTTCGCCGATGCGGGCCTTGGCCTGCTCGTTGAATTTCTGCGCCGCTTCGAGCGCGCCTTCCTGAACCGCCTGTTCGGCGAGTTTCGATAGCCTGGCAATTTCGGGGTCCGGGTTTTTCAAAGTCTCGCGTTCGGCCAACACGTGTTTCAGCCGTTCGGTCTGGCCACGCAGCAGCTTGTCGAGCTCAGCCGGATCCTTGGGTATGTCGACCCCGAGCGCCTTCAGCATGGCGTAAAGCCCATCCATCGGCACCTTGCCGTCACGCGATATGGTTTCGATCTGGCGGCGCTCCGGATCGGGTAGCGTCGAGATGGTCAGCAGGAGCTGGCGCCGCTCCCTGAGGATTTCGCCCTCATCGCCTTTCGGTGCCTCGGCGGGGGTACCGAAATAGAGCAGCCGGCGCAGGCTCTCATTGACCCAGGGCCGCTGCTGGCCGTTGGTCTTGAGATAGACCTCCTCGCCGATCATGCGCAGAACGGTGCCGAATTCCTCGCCGCCCATCGTGTCGATGTGGCGCAGGATCGCTGCCGCATAGGGGCTGTTGCCATCGGCCGGACCGTCCAGCGCAACCTTGCCGGGCTCGGCGGCAAAGGCGATGACCTGGCCGAGGCTGCCGTCGACCGAGCCCTTGGCGTCGGCGCCGCCCTTCAGGGAAACCACGCCGCGCGTTTCCCCGAGACCGCCGGCGCCGATCGGCTTGCCTTGGTCGCCCGGCGCCAGCTTCAGGAGCGTGCCCGGCGGGAACGGATCGTTGCGGCAGGCGTCCAGCAGAACGATGGTGACCGGCACCTTGGCCTTCAGTTCGGCGACGATGGACGACAGCGGCACCAGCTTTTCGCCGGCATTGTCGAGCGCCGAGATATCGGCATCGACAGGGACCAGATAATTCTCGCCGCCGGCTTCGATGCCGTGGCCGGAATAGTAGATGATGGCGACATCGGCGCCCTCGGCATCGTCGACGAAGCCTTCGAGATCGCGCCGCAATTTGCGCGCGTCGCGGTTGGTGGCGACATTGGTCTCGAAGCCGAGCCTGTCGAACATCTCCTCGATGGCGCGGGCGTCGTTTTCCGGATTGGGCAGTTTGCCGACATGCTGGTAGTCGGACTGACCGATGATGAGCGCGACGCCTTTCAGCGCCTTCGGCTCTTCAGCCAAAGCGGGGCCAAACGCGCATAGGCACACCAGTGCTGCGGCAATTGCCGCGCACATGCGCCCTGTCGCACCTGCCGTTCGCCCAAAGAGCATTCTCTACCCCAAAACCCGACGCTATCTTCCGCAGGCGAGATGGCATCATGATGGCCGGCCGATGGCAAGTCCTTGGGCGAGCTGTGTTCTTGTCGTGGATATGCGTACGAGGAGGCTGGCTTTCAGCGTGCGAGCGGTAGTGTTCAGCATGCCGGATACGGCCAGACCGGCCTGTTCGTGAGTTGACAGGTCCGGACTTGTTGAGCAGTCGTCCGGCCCCGTAGAGCCTCTTTCTCTCAATGTTTCCGGGCGAGGCGCCACGGTTGGATGCGCGGGATTGGCACTTTTGCGTCAGCCGGCTTTTTTGGTCCGCAACGAGACCCGGACTTCGCGACTGCATCTTTTTAAATCAAAGGAATGAACTGGTGCTGCGAGAGAGGATTGAACTCTCGACCTCTCCCTTACCAAGGGAGTGCTCTACCACTGAGCTACCGCAGCCGCTGATGGCGGGGCTTCTGCCATATAGAACCGGCAAGCGCAAGGCGTCTGTGAAAGGCTTTGCCAGACAAGTTTCGCTGACATGGCGGCGCCACAATGCTAACTATCCCTTGAACGGCAGGCCCTGCCAGTTGCGGGCGGGACGGAACGATGGACGAGAAGACAATTCCACCGAAAAAGGCTGATCCGGAAAAAAAGGACGGGACTGACCGCAAGGACCGTCTGGCCGAGCAGCTGCGCGCCAATCTCATGAAGCGCAAGACGCAAGCGCGCTCGCGGCGCACCGGTGATCCTGACCAGCGGCCCGAAGGACTGCCGGCTGCTGAAAAAATGCACAAGGACTGACCGATATCAGCCACACTGGCCGGTCACCTTGGCCAAAGGGGCTCAGAAATCCTATTTCTTGAACCAAGCCGGCCAATGGTCTAGACGGGCCGATACTCAAACTGACGAAAACCGGCCTATCGGGCCGAGGGGACATTCTCTCATGGATCGCATCAGAATTGTCGGCGGCAACAAGCTCGCCGGAAGCATTCCGATTTCGGGCGCGAAAAACGCCGCTTTGCCGCTGATGATCGCCTCGCTGCTCACCGACGACACGCTGACGCTGGAAAACGTGCCGCATCTGGCCGATGTAGAGCAGCTGATCCGCATTCTCGGCAATCACGGCGTCGACTATTCGGTCAACGGCCGCCGCGAGAAGCAGAATGAGGGCTATTCGCGCACCATCAATTTCTCGGCCCGCAACATCGTCGACACGACCGCGCCTTACGAGCTGGTGTCGAAGATGCGGGCATCGTTCTGGGTGATCGGCCCGCTGCTGGCCCGCATGGGCGAGGCGAAAGTGTCGCTTCCCGGCGGTTGCGCCATCGGCACGCGGCCGGTCGACCTGTTCCTCGAGGGCTTGCAGGCGCTGGGCGCCGACATCGATGTCGACACCGGCTATGTGCTGGCCAAGACCAGGAACGGCCGCCTCGTCGGCAATCGCTATGTCTTCCCGAAAGTCTCCGTCGGCGCCACCCATGTGCTGATGATGGCGGCGGCGCTGGCCAAGGGCGAGACGGTGCTGGAAAACGCCGCCTGCGAGCCCGAAATCGTCAACCTCGCCGAATGCCTCAACGCCATGGGCGCCAGGATTTCCGGCGCCGGCACGCCTGTTATCACCATCGATGGCGTCGAGTCGCTGTCGGGCGCGCGCGTGCGCGTCATCCCCGACCGCATCGAGACCGGCACCTATGCCATGGCGGTGGCCATGACCGGCGGTGATGTCGTGCTCGAAGGCGCCCGCCCCGAGCTGCTGCAGACCGCGTTGGATGTGATTGCCCAGACCGGTACCGAGATCACGCCGACCAATTCCGGCATTCGCGTCCGGCGCAACGGCGCCGGCATTTCGCCGGTCGACGTCATGACGGCGCCGTTCCCGGCCTTCCCGACCGATCTGCAGGCGCAGTTCATGGGCCTGATGACCATGGCCAAGGGCAAGTCGCGCATCACCGAGACCATCTTCGAAAACCGCTTCATGCATGTGCAGGAACTGGCCCGGCTCGGCGCCCACATCACGCTGTCCGGCCAAACGGCGATCGTCGACGGCGTCGCCAAGCTGAAGGGCGCACCCGTGATGGCGACCGATCTGCGCGCCTCGGTGTCGCTGGTCATCGCCGGTCTGGCGGCCGAAGGCGAAACGACGGTCAACCGCGTCTACCACCTCGACCGCGGTTTTGAGCGGCTGGAAGAAAAGCTCTCCAATTGCGGCGCGGTGATCGAGCGGATTTCAGCTTAACCGCACGGCAGTTGCTTCAGACAGACAGGCGTCTGGTGCTGCCTTCATTCACCGCCAACACTTCAAACCCGAGGCGCTAGCCTCGGGTTGAATTTGTGTCGCGGTTGCACGGACCGGAAAGACCGCCTAACAGAAGGCTGAAACCAACTTTCAGGTGTGCATTCGGCATGGCAGCCCTCAAACTCATTGCGCTCGACGATCAGGATCTGAGCATCGTCTCGGCTCACGTCCAGGACGCCGTGATGAAAGTCTCGGATCTCGAATACCTGCCTTCGGCCAAGCGTTTCATATTGACCATGAACCGCTTCGTCTGGGAGGCGAAATCCGGATTGTTCAGCCCGCACAATGAGCGGCGCCAGGCGGTGTTGCATTTCGACCGCGTGCTCGGCGCCAAGACCAGCGGCATTGCCCGCGATCGGCCGGCCGAGGTGCTGTCGCTTCTGGCAATCAGCTTTATCGAAATCAGCAAGCCGGCCGGCATCGTCGAATTGGTCTTTTCCGGCGGCGGCGCGATCATGCTCGACGTCGAATGCATCGAGGCGCGGCTTGCCGACATAGGCGGCGCCTGGGAAGCCACCTCGCGTCCGGTGCACAGGGTCTAGAGCATGATCCCAAAAAGTGGGTGCCGGTTTTTGTTGGACAAAACGGGAATCGTCTGTCCAGAGATCTTGCTCCAACAAAGGGTTAGATCGTGATGAGATTTCAACCAAGTCTCATCACGATCTAGACGCAGCCGATGGCCATTACGCTTATCCAGTCCGATGCCGGTTTCGCGCAGCGTTTCGCCGCCTTCCTGACCACCAAGCGGGAGGTATCGGAGGACGTCGACACTGCCGTGCGCGCCATCATTGCGCGGGTTCGTGCCGAGGGCGACGCTGCCCTGGTCGACTACACGCTGAAATTCGACAAGGCCGACCTCAATAGCCTCGGCATCGCCGTGTCGAAGGACGACATCGCGCAGGCCTACAAAGACGCCGATCCGCAGACGGTCGAGGCGCTGAAATTTGCCCGTGACCGCATCCGATCCCATCACGAGCGACAAATGCCCAAGGACGATCGCTATACCGATGCCGCCGGGGTCGAGTTGGGTTCGCGCTGGACGGCGATCGAGGCGGTCGGGCTCTATGTGCCGGGCGGCACGGCAAGCTATCCAAGCTCGGTGCTGATGAACGCCGTGCCGGCCAGGGTGGCGGGCGTCGAGCGCATCGTCATCGTCGTGCCGGCGCCGGGCGGCATCATCAATCCGCTGGTGCTGGTGGCCGCCGATATATCAGGCGTTTCAGAGATTTACCGCGTCGGCGGCGCGCAGGCGATTGCCGCCCTTGCCTATGGCACCGAAACGATCCGGCCGGTCGCCAAGATCGTCGGGCCCGGCAATGCCTATGTCGCCGCCGCCAAGCGCCAGGTGTTCGGCACGGTCGGCATCGACATGATTGCCGGACCGTCTGAAGTGCTGGTGGTGGCCGACGGCAGCAACGATCCCGACTGGATCGCCGCCGATCTTCTGGCGCAGGCCGAGCACGACGTGTCGGCGCAATCGATCCTGATCACCAACGATCCTGCGTTCGGAAAAGCAGTCGAACAGGCGGTCGAGCGCCAATTGCTGAGCCTGCCGCGCGCCGAGACGGCGGCTGCCAGCTGGCGCGATTTCGGCGCGGTGATCCTGGTGGAGACCATCGAAGCCGCGCTGCCGCTGGTCGACCGCATCGCCGCCGAACATGTGGAACTCGCCATCGACGATGCCGAGGGCTTCCTGGCCAGGATGCGCAATGCGGGTGCTGTGTTTCTGGGACGCCATACGCCCGAAGTCATCGGCGACTATGTCGGCGGCTCCAACCACGTGCTGCCGACGGCGCGTTCGGCGCGCTTCTCTTCGGGCCTGTCGGTGCTCGATTTCGTCAAGCGCACCTCGATCCTGAAGCTCGGGCCGGAGCAGCTGAGAGCACTTGCGCCGGCGGCGATTGCGCTGGCCAAGGCGGAAGGCCTCGACGCGCATGGCCGCTCCGTCGCCATCCGGCTGAACATGTAGGCGGCGATGGCGGACGGCGATCAAACCCGCGCAAGGCTGATCGATGTCGAGCTCGACGAGTCGATCGGCCGTTCGACGCCCGATGTCGAACATGAGCGCGCGGTGGCGATCTTCGACCTGATCGAAGAAAACAGCTTTCAGCCGGTCAATGATGACGGCGCCGGGCCTTATCGGCTGAAGCTCTCGCTGGCCGAATCCCGGCTGGTGTTTGCGGTCGCCCGCGAGGATGGTGCTGATGTCGTCACCCATATCCTGTCGCTGACGCCGCTCAGGCGCATCGTCAAGGACTACTACCTGATCTGCGAAAGCTATTACGACGCCATCCGCTCCTCGACGCCAAGCCATATCGAGGCGATCGACATGGGCCGGCGCGGCCTGCACAATGAAGGCTCGCAGACGTTGATGGACCGGCTGGCCGGCAAGATCGACATCGACTTCGACACGGCGCGGCGGCTGTTCACGCTGGTCTGCGTGCTGCACTGGCGGGGTTAGACCTGACTGGGGCGCCCCGCTCGATCCTGTTCTTGTGCGGCATGAACGCCGTGCGCTCGCCGATGGCCGAGCAGCTGGCGCGGCGCATGCTGCCGCCGGCCACTTTCGTCGCCTCTGCCGGCGTGCACAGGGGCGAGCGCGATCCGTTCGTCGACGCGGTGCTGGCCGAAGAAGGCCTGACGCTGGGCGAGCGCCAGCCGCGCTCGATGGACGATCTCGAGGACGATTATTTCGACCTGATCGTCACCCTGGCGCCGGAAGCCCACCACGCCGCGCTCGAACTCACCCGCTCGCTTGCCGTCGACGTCGAATACTGGCCGATGCCGGATCCGACCGATGTCGGCGGCAGGCGCGAGCAGATCATGGCCAGCTATCGCGACGTGAGAGAACGGCTGAAAGCGCGCATCAGCCGACGTTTTCTGCTTCCGGAGGTAAAAAACGCGGCGGATTGATGCATGTCGCTTAAAAGCGGTCCCGGTTTTGAGACAACGACAGGCATAAAACGAAAGCTCGGAGCGCGTCGCATATGACGCGATCTAAGCGTGTTCACAAGCGCACGATTATCATATAGGTTCCGCCGAAATTCCGGCCTGGGCGCTCCAGGGCGCCGGAACTGCAATCCAAGCAAAGGTATCGAATGCCGAAGGAAGAAGTCCTCGAGTTTCCGGGTGTCGTGACGGAATTGTTGCCCAACGCGATGTTCCGGGTGAAGCTCGAAAACGAACACGAGATCATCGCCCATACGGCTGGCCGCATGCGCAAGAACCGCATCCGTGTGCTGACCGGCGACAAGGTCCTGGTCGAGATGACGCCCTATGACCTGACCAAGGGCCGCATCACCTACCGTTTCAAGTAACAGTCCGGCGCGAACCGCGATGAGCATCCTGCAGAAGCTCGTGCTTGCCTCTGGTTCGCCGCGCCGGATCGAACTGTTGCAACAGGCCGGCATCGAGCCGGACCGCGTGCTGCCAGCCGATGTCGACGAAACGCCGCTGCGCGCCGAACATCCGCGCTCGCTGGCCAAGCGGCTGTCGAACGAAAAGGCCGAGAAGGCGCTGGCCTCGCTGAAAAGCGAGGAAGACTATGCGCCAAGTTTCGTGCTGGCCGCCGATACGGTGGTCGCGGTCGGACGCCGCATCCTGCCCAAGGCCGAGACGCTGGACGACGCCGCCAATTGCCTTGGACTGCTTTCGGGCCGTTCGCACCGAGTCTATTCCGGCATCTGCCTGATTACGCCGGGCGGCAAGCTGCGCCAAAGGCTGGTTGAATCCAGGGTACGCTTCAAGCGGCTTCCGCGCGAGGAGATCGACGCCTATGTCGCCTCCGGCGAATGGCGCGGCAAGGCCGGCGGCTATGCCGTCCAGGGTCTCGCCGGGTCGTTCGTCGTCAAGCTGGTCGGCTCCTACACCAACATCGTCGGCCTGCCGCTCTACGAGACGGTGGCGCTGCTTTCGGGCGAAGGCTTCAAGGTCCACACCAGCTGGCATACCGCGCGGCCATGAGCCTGGACGATAAGGTCACACCACTGCGCCCGAAGCGCCCCTGCCCCGAATGCGGCAAGCCGTCGGCGCGCGAGACCTATCCGTTCTGCTCGAAGCGCTGCAAGGACATCGACCTCAACCGCTGGCTGAAGGGCGCCTATGTCATCACCGCGCGGGATGACGAGGACGAGAGCGACGAGCCGAAGTAGGGTTTGGGCGGTGCCGGCCGCGCAATTCCACTTCGCCGACCTTACGCAATTGCTGCTTTGCCGGCGTCGGTATTGTCTGCGACAATTGCCCCGGAAAATCAGCGCTTAGGCGCTGGACAGGCCGGATTCCCGTGCTATAACCCACGCGCTTTCAAGGGGTGCCCCACGGCGCTTTCCTGAAATCCGGTCAGGCGATGTCTCGTTTGCCGGCGAGGCCCAGATAGCTCAGTTGGTAGAGCAGCGGACTGAAAATCCGCGTGTCGGTGGTTCGAATCCGCCTCTGGGCACCATCCCCTCTTCTCCCGACACTCCGTTAAGCCGAACCTTCTACGCTGCCGCTTCTGCAAGCCACTGGGATTGTTGATCTTTTTCCGTCGCATTGCGCAATTAAGCGGGACAGAGAGCGCTTCGGGCGCATTTGGTCCAACGAGGCGGGGGGATGGTATTTCCGTTGGTATTCGACATCCTGATGGTATCGAAACAGCCAAGGGAGACCTGACGAATGGCCCTATCCGACGTGAAATGTCGAAACGCCCGCCCTGCTTCCAAACTCGTGAAATTGTCTGACGGGGGCGGGCTGCAGCTATGGGTACAGCCCACGGGCTCTCGCCTCTGGCGGCTCGCCTACCGCTTTGACGGCAAGCAGAAACTGCTCGCGCTGGGGAGCTATCCGCTTATCTCTCTCGCTGAGGCACGGGAGGCGCGCGATGATGCTAAAAGGCTCCTGCTAGCTGGCGTCGACCCTGGAAAGGAACGCAGCTTGCGGAAGGCCGATTCGGCAAAGGACTCCTTTCGCTCAATCGCGGACGAATATGTTGACAAGCTGAAGAAGGAGGGACGTGCCGTCCGGACGATCAGCAAGGTGAAATGGCTGCTCGACTTTGCCTATCCGATAATCGGCGATAAGTGCATTCGGAAGATCGATCCGGCTATCATCCTTACCGCCCTCCGTCGAGTCGAGGTTCGCGGTCGATACGAGTCGGCCAGGCGACTGCGCTCCACCGTCGGCAGCGTGTTTCGATACGCAATCGCGACCGCACGCGCCGAGACAGATCCGACCTTCGCCCTCAGAGGCGCACTCATCAGTCCGAAGGTAACGTCTCGCGCCGCGATTACCGATCCGAAGGCCTTGGGCGGTTTGCTGAGGGGGATCGATGCATTTGATGGACAGCCTACAACCCGAGCCGGTCTAAAGCTGATAGCGCTGCTGTTTCCCCGCCCCGGCGAGCTTCGCGCCGCTGAATGGGAAGAGTTCGATTTTGAAAGCTCGGTGTGGACGATCCCTGAAGCACGCATGAAAATGCGACGGCCGCACCGCGTACCCCTATCAAAGCAAGCGATCAGCGTCCTGACTTCACTGAGAGAAATCTCTGGTGATGGATCGCTGCTGTTTCCTGGTGTTCGGTCGGCTTCGCGTCCGATTTCCGACAATACGCTTAACGCCTCACTGCGTCGTATGGGTTACAGCAAGGATGAAGCTACCGCGCATGGTTTTCGAGCAACGGCATCAACTCTGCTGAACGAATGCGGCAAGTGGCATCCGGACGCCATAGAGCGGCAGCTGGCCCACATTGAGAACAACGACGTTCGGCGCGCCTACGCCCGGGCAGAGCACTGGGAGGAGCGCGTCAAGATGATGCAGTGGTGGGCCGATTACCTGGATGAACTCAAGAGCAAAAACCTGCGGGTGATCTCAATCGAGGGACGCCGCAAGCCTGCTGTCCACACACCAACGCGACCATCCACTTTGAACCCAACAGCGGCCGTTGATCAAACGCCGAAACAGATCTCCAACCGCCGGAAATCATACTGACCGTTAAAAAAAGCCACAACTCGACGCCAAATCGTAGGCCCGCATTGTCAGATTTCCTGGAGAGAAAGTTGACCACATTCGGCGGGAAGCTGCCGTTCTGCAACCGACCCCATTCCCGTCATTCAAGATGCCGATGGCCGGTTCCGAAACCGGGCACCTACCCGGCCCGGGCCTATCAGAGCGAGAATGCCATGGGCAGTGTGCGGTCCGTCCGTTTCGCCGACATTAGTCCGTGGATCCGCTATCCCCGCCCGACTTTCACCTCCACAACCTACACGGGCTCCGCGGCGGCTTCCTCTCCATAGATCCGGGACAAGCCCTGGATGCGCGTCGTGATCGCGTCGACGAGGCGACCAACGATCTCATGGATGATCCCCTCCTGGCGAAGCTCTTGCGCGCATTCCGATGACATGTCCGGTATCACCGCGAGCTGATGGCGGATCGTCCGCATTGTGTACTCGCCGCCAACCTTTGCTGAGGACGCACAGCGACGCCAGTGGCGCGGCATGATCTCCTCGATCGGGTAGGCTCTGTCGATCTTCATCGCCAGTTTAAGGTCGCGCATCTCAGCCTGGATCTCTCCCTCGCCGAGGTGCGGCAGAATGGAGGAGATGTCGTAGAGCGGAGCTAGGCGGGCCTCGCCCTGGGCACCCAGCAGCATCGAATAGTTCTTTGCATGCGCGTCCGTGCCGGCGATGATCCAGTTGAAGACGTTCGCGGCCATGAAGGTCTGACGGTCTTGGACGGGTTCCATGGAGGCCGCCAGCACCTTTTTGGAGATCGCCGTGATACCTGGCCCACCCTGGTTCTCGTACTTTAGCGTCGGCATCACCGATAGGGCCTGGCACATGTCCTCCTGATGGATGCGGATGGTCTTGCCGTCGATGTTGCGGCGGTCGTAGCGCTCGAGAACGATCGCCTTTTCGCCTGCGAAGTCGAGAACCTGGCTGTGTGCAGCGTCCATGCCGAGCTTGCATGCAAGCTGCAGGCAGAAATGCTCGTTCTCGGTATGCCCGTGCAAGTGCGGCAAAGGCGGCTTGAAGATGTGTGTCGTGGGCGTGTCGCCTAGAGGGATCCCCCAGCGATTGCTGCCCTTGTCGAAATGGAACGCCGTCTTTGCCTGCGCACCAGCGAGACTGAACTGACCAGGATCGCCGATTCGCCGGGTCGCCGCACCATCCTTGCGGAGGTCGCGCAGGCGGTCGCCAATCTGCGCCTCCGTGAGCAACTCCACGTTCTCGCCGCGGGAAACCTGGTGGCCACGCGGAAGGAACTGGACGGCGCCGGCGCAGTCGCGGCCGACATTCTTGAGCAGGGCAAACGGGTTTCGGGCGGAGACCTGGAACCTCTGCGCCCATCTGGCGAGGGTCTGCTCATTATCCGGCAGCAGACCCCAGAGGAATGCCTCGACGACCTTGCCCTCGTAGGTCCTGGTGATCGTCGGCATGGACAGGGAAAGCGGGATCGCCACCCGGCCCTCCATCCATGCCTCTTGATAGGAGAACGAAAGCTTGCCGCCCTGCAGGTGGTGGAGCCACCCAACCGGTCTGCCAGCGATATGGACGTCGAGGGTGTCGATCGGGTTCACCATGATCATCGTCACCTAGAGCTTGTAGGGAATCTCGTCGTCGTCATCGTCGACATGCCGTTCATCGGCATTATGATGATGATCAGCAGCTGACGTCGGCGCCGGCGGGATTTGAAAGTCCAGCTCCACACCAAGCGTAGTCAGCGCCAGCAGCACGTTACCGATCTCGGCGCTGGGCTTGCCGTTCTCGATCCACGACACCCACGTCTGCGTGGTGTTGATTATCTTGGCCAAGGCAGCCTGGGACAGGCCGCGACGGGTGCGGGCCTCCTTGATCAGGATACCAATGTCCCGAGCTGTTCTGATCTTCATGGCGTATACGATCTCTGTATGAGCTAGCCTGATATAGGCTCCTATATGACGGGTGTCAATATATGCCACTATATCAAACCTTACCCATATAGGTTCCTATATGGGTGATCCTCATATATTAACCTATATTGAGATAGGCAAACTCGTCAGAGGACCAGCCGCTTTCGCGCCCGTCGTACAAAGTCTCTAGCGTGACCGTTTCGAGTTTTGCGACTGCCAAATAGGAAGATCGGGTGTGAGCGGATTACCATGATCGCCCGGAGCATAGGCTCCAGTGAGAGGAAGGATAGATTGGCGCGGACCGTACTCGACCACCCGTTTCGAATTCCCTTGCACCGCGCGGCCGGTCCATAGACTGCGTGCATGATCACGGTCAACTTGACGCAGGCCTTGCAGTGAAATGAGCGTTCGGCGATCCCTGGCCCCAGCTTTTGACCTTGTCGGAGCCGTTGAAGCGCGTCTCTGGCCCAACGCCGTCTCGCAGAGCGCCCGCCGCACGTCCTCGTCGCCGGCCTTCGAGATGCCCCCCTGAACGTCGATGGAGGAGCCGGATTGGCAGCGCCGCGACGTCTGCCCGAAGTAGACCGCGCGACATCACGCGAACGGTGGAAGCGACGGATCGTCGATCACGGTCATGCAGGAGAGCCCTGTCACCGACTCCGGGGACACCTTCGACTGAGCGGGTTATTTCAGGTCGAGCTTCTTTTTGAGGTAGTCGCGCAGTTCGCCGACAGACGAGAAAATAGCGTCTGGTTTCGAGGCTTCCAAACCTGCCACGTCGAGGCAGCCCCATGCCGAGCCCAACGCGGCGACGTTGGCTCCACGCGAAGCCTCGGTATCCTGAGGCTGATCGCCGACATGATAAGTATTGTGAGGTTTTCCTCCCGCTTTTGACATCGCAAGCAAAAGACCCTCCGGGTGCGGCTTTCGGTTTTTCACGTGATGATAGCCGACCACAATATCTATCGGCCAGGCATGTGCCTTTATGAAGGCCTTCGGCACCATGTCGGGGCTTTTTGTAACGATAGCCAATGTGTGACCAGCCGCATGTAGCTCGATGAGCAACTCGGTAATTCCGCCGTAGACGGCCAGTTTCGGGGCTTGGGCCATAACCGCCTTCCAGTCCCGAGCGGCGCGAAGGTGCTCAACTGTGGAGGTGTCCACGAGAGTTTGATCGAAGTCGAAAATAATCATCTCAGAAACCCAACCGAGTTTGAGGATCGATGTCCAATGCGCGCTCCGGTCTTTTTGCTGGAGAGCGTTCGACCTGCTGGACGTGCAGCAAGAACTGCGTCAAGGCGACCCCATCGGATATGGCGCGGGCCCAGTGCTGAGCAATCATCATCTGATTGCCCTTCGTCTTGTCCTCGTGCTTCCACTTATCGGGATGATCAATGCACGCCAGCGCACGCTTCTGCTCTCGGCAGAACCGCACCGTGTGCATGGTCCCACCCTTCACATCCGTCTCCACCACTAGCACTGCGTCGGAGAGACCACTTTGGATGCGATCTCGCTCGGCAAAAGCTGTCCGCATAGGAGTGACACCAAGAGGATATTCGCTGACCAAACAGCCGCCGTTTTCAATTAAGCGAGTTGCCAGTCCCCGATTGGCGGCGGGATAAACTTTGTCCAAGCCGTGGGCCATCACTGCGACCCCCACACCGTGGGCATCCAAGCAGCCTTCGTGACCAAGAGTATCGCAGCCATGTGCTAAGCCACTCACGATAGTGAAGCCCTCGCTTGCTGCCGCCGCTGCCGACTTCCTAGCAACAGCTTCACCATAAGGAGTTGGCTCACGCGTCCCCACGACGGCAAGGCACTTCGTCGCGTGGAGTCCTGCCACGGCTCCCCTTACATACAAGACGGCAGGAGGATCTGGGATATTACGAAGGCGCTGAGGGTACCCTTCGTCATGGAATGAGAAAAACTTCGTATCGCTATTTAGCGTTTTCTCCAACTCGTCCTGAGCTCGATCCCATGCCTCTAACAGTGCGCTTTCCGATACCTTCGCCCGCGCCGCCCTGTCCACCACAACGTCTTTCGCATCACGGTCAGGCACAGGCCCATTAACGATGCGCAAGGCCCCCCGCCGGCCGAGACCTTTGAGCTTCATCAAAGCGACTAGCGCTACTGATGTCGATGACACGGGCGATGAAGCCATTGCTCTAATCCTTCTTGAACTTCGCGTCGTGCTCCCGTTCGCCCTGCCCCCATAGCGTATCCCACCTAGCAGGAACATGATCGTTCTCGGGATTCGGGCAGTAAGCAACACTCTCCGCTTTCGCGAGCGCAATCCCATACACCTTGCATTTCGGATTAGCGGCAAGCACCGCTAGCGCGATGCGAGACAGCGTATCACCTCGCGTGATGAAGTCATCGAAAACGAAGACATGGTCCGCATCTATTTTTGCCGACTGATACTTAGCCTTATCCAGCTCAGCGGAGCGACCCTCAGCGGAATAAATCGTATGAATCTTCTGATGGACATTCTTGGATAGGATGCTGTCGGAATATTGCGCCCCCACAGTTTTTGCGCATTCCTTGGTAATCCACGGTATTGAGCGGCTTGGGTCGGCTTTCGTTTCCTTGGACGAAAGCGCGGGGATAAATGAGGCGCGTTTGGGATCAATACCTAAGTGCTTGATGAGAGTCGGAGCAGCATCGTATAGAACCGTCGCCGCACCCCACTCGGCTTTATTATTCTTGTCTTTGAATCGAATAAACCAGGCGGTCCACTTCTCGTCAGTCCTGTCTTTCAGTTTATAGGCAATTGTAAACGAATACGTCAGCCCGAGAGACACACTCAGGTGAGGAAAACCCATCCATCCGGCAATTTTGTTGAAATAAACCACGCCACCCCCCTTACTTCGCAGTGCACGATGTAAGCAGCACGAGGCCGACTATCAACTCGCTTGCTGGCCTTTTTATTCTGCCAAAATTCGAAATTTCACCGGAGACCGCAGTGCACTCTTGGGAAACGGCCTCCGCCTGACGCGATTCGGGCCTAGGTGCCACTCTGAAAGGTCAGCCGAGTTGGATGCTCTACGGAAAGCGCGACCTATGAGAGCGGCCTCAAGGTCCCGGCCCAGACGTAGGCCTATGAGACTCGCATCTGCGCGGGCCCGAAGCGCGGCACGTGTTAACGACCGCCGGTCAGCCACGACCAGAAACCTCTAGATTTGGTTTTCGCGACCTCGGCCTTCGGCGAAGCGAGCGGCTCGACATGGCCACCGAAGTGACCTTCGCGCGCCGCCTTGTCGCGCATCCTGCCCCACGCAATCTCGTCCTCCGACATGTCGCCTGCCCAGACCACTGTGTCCATACGGATGAAATAGTGGGACCGGCAGGCGAATGACCAGTTCCCGACTGACGGCGAGAGACTGACGCTCTCGCCGTCAAAGGTGAGTTGCCAGCCTACCGGGCTAATCGGTGTCACCACCTTGGTGCCACAACCGCAGAAGCAATCATGGACTGCGGTTGCATACGGGATCGAAACATAGAGGACACCGGCCTCGCGGACCCTCGGGACGAACTCCACGAACTCGTGTCGGATCTTGTAGGGTCTCTTCATTCGCTGTCCTCGTTGATCGTCTCGGCGCCCGCGAGCACGAAGATGCTGAAATGTTCGTGGGTGTCGTCATCGTAGAAACCGAAAAGCTTCTTGAACTTGATGACTGCAAAGGCAGCATTCAGAGCGTTGAGTTCCACCACCTGAATGTTTTTGTCGTACTCGTTGACCTCTTCTGTCGTCATGAACGCGATGCGTTTCCCGTTGTGGACGTGCTCGCGCTTGGTAGGCGTGCTGGTCGTTGTACGTATCTGGCCCCGCAGGCTCTCGTTGTGCACCGTCAGGCCCATGCCCACATCTACGAACGGGATGTTTATTGCCTCCAGTTTTTGGACGATCGGCCGCTTCCCGGTCCCCTCCATGCACAGGAACACGAAGTCAAGGCCTTCCAGCAGGTGAAGGTTCTCAGGGGTAAGCTTGACCTTGTGCGGGACGATGCCGCGGCGCATTTTGCTGTAGGTACGCGCGTGAAACTCGACCTTGGAGAGCTCCTCCTCCAGTTCTTCGCCTGAAGGCGCGCCCGGCGCCCGAAAGGCGTTGTGCTGGTTGAACCCGTCGTTGTCGAAGAGGTGGATTTCGCGGACGTGGGTCTTGGCGAGATAATCCAGGACGTAGGAGCCCGTGCCGCCCAGGCCGACGATGCCAACCTTCAGCGGCTTGAGCTTTAGCGCGATTGCCACGATGTCGGCGCGACTACTGGCCGTGTCCTCGTAAAGAAAGACGCTGTCGTCCTCGTCGGGCGCGTAAGGCTTGAAGGATTGCGCCGTCACACCCGGCTCGATCACCTGTGCCGGGCCCGAGATTTTCGCCACGTAGTGCGCCATCTTTTGATGGAAATCATCGTAGCGGTCGGCGGGCTTGGGCTTACAGGAAAAGTTCCAGCGCACCGGCATCCCGTCGATCTTCAGGCCGTCGCCCAAGTCGCTGTCGCCAAGCCCCTGGATCTTGCTGCCGTCCTCGTTGCAAGGGTGATCGCCGGACCACTTGGTCTGGTGATCCTTGGGCGGCTTCGCAACGTCGTTGGTCACCTCCAATGGGGCGAACAACACGCCGCGCTTTACCTCCCGGTTGCTGTCAACATAGGGTACGTCACGGATCACGAGATATCCCGTGACCACGTCGACGCTGTAGCCCTCGTCTCGAAGCCGCTTCAGCGGCGGGCTACGATCGATCGGTCGCCGTGACATCGAACTTCATCCTGTTTTTGATCTTCACGGAGTGGCCAGCCGTGAGCGTGCCTTTGGGGTTCGACGGGGGGCCATCACGGTAGGTCACTGTGAATTCGATGCACGTTCCCGTCGGCAGGACGGGGAACGCGATCTTCACCAGTTCCTCGAACGAGAGACGAGTTTCAGTGGTTTCGAAGGGCTCGCCATTGATGCCAACTGTCACAGCCTTCTGGCTGTAGAAGTGATCATCCTTCTTCAGGTCGATCACAGTGTCGTCGCGCGGTACGAGTTTGTCCTCGTGATCACCCGGCACCTCCCGGAACAACTCACGGTGGTTCGGGATCTCGGCCAGCGCGTAGAGCGCTTTGCCCGTTGTGGGGTCGGGCGACTCGAAAATCTCCCGGTCGACATGGATACGCACCAGGTGCGCAGCGACATTGACTGACATTTTTACTACTTTCTCCGCTTCGCGGTGCTTGCGTTTCGCTCTGCCGGATGGCATCTTGCTGTCCGGACAGACAACACTTAGGCTCTCAAAAACGCCCTGTTCGGCACGAGACCAACCCAGAGCGCGTTGTCTGTCTGGACAACAGAATGGGAGATATTGTGGCGAATGTCAAGGAGGGCGGATGCCGGAGTCTGCGTTAGGAATTTGGCTGAAGGGGCTTCGCGGCGATCTTAGCCTGCGAGAGTTGGCTCAGCGGAGCGAAGTCGATCACGCCTACATCTACCGCCTCGAGACGGGTGCGAAGGAAGCGCCGTCCGACGAGGTGGTGAACAAGCTGCTCAGCGGTCTGGCGCCGTCCGAGCGGGAAGTCAAGATCCTGCGGTTTCTATCAAGTCACCCCAATGTCGACCCCGATCTTGCCGAGTTCGCGAGGGCCGATGATCGAGTTTCATTCGAAGAGTTCCATATGCTTACCACCGTCGTGAACCGTGGCGCCCGCCCCGACTACGCGACCTCCCTTGCCCGCATCCGCCGGTTCATGAGCGAGGACGAAGATGGATGAACTCTCCGTCGCGATGAAGGCACGCGACTTCATCGCCAAGAGCGGTCCATTGGCGCTTCCGGTCTCAGTAAACGCCTACGCGGCGCAAGTCGGAGGTACCGTGAAGCAGGAAGTGCTTCAGGAACATGAGGACGCATGGTCGGTGCGGTTGTCGAACGGCAAGTACCGCATTTGCGTGAACTGCGCCCACAACAGCCGTCGGCAGCGCTTTAGCATCTGTCACGAAGTGGCTCACGAGGCCCTCGGCATAGCGGCGGATCATAGGTCGCCGAGCTGGAGTTTCACGCGTAGGCCGCCCGGCGAGATCGCCTGCGACGTGTTCGCGGCCGAGCTATTGCTTCCATTCAAGCTGTTCAAGCCGAGAGTCGATGCGGCTGACATGAATTTCGCCGCAGTCAGCGACCTGGCCGACGAATTCGACGCTTCCTTGATGTCGACGGGCTCACGTTTCGCCACCTTCTCGCGCGAACTATGCGCCTTCGTGCTCTCCGAGGGCGGCAAGGTTCGTTACTGCTCGCGTTCCACATCCCTGCGAGGCGCCAAGGCTTGGGTGCGCCTCGGAATGGATTTGCCAAGCGACTCCTACAGCGCCCGGGTGCGGGCGGGGGCAGCGGCGGCAGGCCCCGAGGAAGCCGAGCCGGATCAGTGGTTCGAGGGCTGGGAGCGTGAAGGTTCTCTCTACGAAGACGTCCGCCACCTCGCCGCCTGGGATCAGACCCTGACGCTGCTCTGGTTCGATGATGAAGATCTCCCGCCCCCGGCGGCTGAACGGAAGCGATGGGAGGAGGAGACCTACGGCCTCCGCGAGCTTGACGGCGAGCTGCCTTGGCCTGGCAGGTCGAAACGTAGGAAATAGGAAATGAGCTGGGCCGGCCGGCGCGCGGCGCGAAACATCCTTCCGTAGAGCCGAGAAAAATCTGACCCCTGTTTGCAGAACCTTACACTGACCGCTGTGGGCCGGGAAAAGACTGACCATACCGGCGATTTCTCGGCGCAACCCGTGCGGGAGCTGGCCGCAGCCCGTGATGCGGTGGAAGCGCTTCCCATCGAACGGAAGAGATCGACGTATCCTTCGCAAGACCCCACCATTGGAGGTGCTGGCGGCATTTGCGAACTAGTGCCAGAGCCAAGCCACCAGCGCTTTGAGCGCTTGCTTATGGAGGGACCGCGAGGGCGCCAAGCCAGGAAGTCATCGATCGTTATTCGCTCGGCTGGCCCGGGAGTAATGCCGTGGCGAGCAAGCTCGACATAAAGGTCAAGCTCACTGGAAAAAACCAATTTCCAAAGTTCATTGACGTTTTGGGTTAAAACCAGAGTTGGAACTGCCAGCGTGACCTCCTGACGCAACTCTATCGCAAATTCTCCGCCAAGAATTGGTATTGAATCTCACGCTCAACCGAGACTAGCAGAGACTAGATTCAGGCGGCCGCTTCATTTGCAATCAGAGGACTAGGAGCGTGATGATGTCTGAAGAAGCCGGCAGTAATCTATTCGCACTTACTGCGGATATCTTTTCGGCCTATCCAGAGGAACGCGGTTCCGGTCTCTGGATTGCCCGATTTGATCGCTAGTCTAAATTCGGCATTGACTAAGATCGGACAGGGCGCCAACTGAAGAAACGGCTCCGAAGCCGTCATCCTAAAAGGTCCGTCCTCCCAGACTACATAATCAGTCTTGAAGATGGAGCAGAAATACAAGTCACTCAAGCGCCATCTGGCAACCCGGCACGGATGACGCCCGATGAATACCGGGCGAGGTGGGGACTGGCGAAGGACTATCCCATGGTCGCCCCGAACTATTCGGCCGCCCGATCAGCGCTGGCAAAATCGTTAGGTTTGGGGGAGGGAAGGCTGCTCCGGCCAAGAAACCTATCTCAAAGCGTAAAGCGAACGCCTGATATCAAATTTTGCGAAGCGCTTGCTGGGATCGGTGGCAACGCGGTCAGCATCAAGAACCTAGCGGTGCGACACCAAGCGTTACGCGTTGTCCGGTGTGGAAGATGATTGCCTTCGCGGTTTCTCCGACGCGCCGGCGCCCGGCAAACCTTCCTTTCTGGCCTTGGCAAATGCCCGGTCACCTTCCAGAAACCCGACCAGCATAAAGGGGATCAGGTCAGCCACGGTTTCGGACTCGCCATAGGTCCGACGGTAAAGAGCGGCATAGTCGTTGAGTGCTTGGCTCAACGCGGCGCCAACGGTGATGGTGATCTTCGAAGGTGTCCGATCCGGAAGTTTTCCGAGTTTCAGGTTCGCCATGAAGTCCTCCTGTTCACCCCGTGTATGGCCGCAACACGAGGTCCTTGTGCACGATGACGCGCAACGGCCAACCAGGGCGCACGGTGATCGTGGGTTGGACGTTCAGGTTCTTTTCAGTGATCCGTTGGCCCGCTTGACTGACGTTCTGCTGGGTGGATTCACGAATTGCCTTGACCAAGTCGCTTTCATTTTCCCCAAAGCTCAACTCGGTACCAACCCCCAGCAATGTGGCTACCGCGACGCCCTTGATCAACTGCCAAGTATGGAAATCCACCTTGTCCTCGAGCCCGGCATAGCCGGCCGCGTCGGTCACGGGCAGATTGTCGATTTCGGTAGAGGAGCCGTCCGGCATCACGATGCGTTGCCACACCAACAGAGCGCGCCTTTGCCCAAAGGCTACAACACTGTCGTAGGTGCCGATCAGCCGTGAGCCCTGCGGGATGAGCAGGATGCTGCCGGTGACGCTGTCGTGCACATTCTCGGTGATCTGGGCGACGACAAGGCCGGGCAGATCGGAATTGATGCCGGTGATCAGGCTTGCAGCGATCACGCTACCGGCCATGATCTGATAGGGCGAAGCCGGCGTCTGCAGTGCATGCGGGTTGTAGATCCCGCCGGTGTTCCGTTGATCGATGAAATCGAGCTTGCGCTGTTGATTGTTCTGGTCGCCCTCGGCCGGCGCGACGGAAGCTCGCTGGCCTTCGGTATCTGGCTGCGGAGACGCCGTCTCGAAAGGCGAACGTCCGCCCTGCCCATTGCCAAAAGCTTCCGTTTGCTGGAGTCGGGTTTCGATGCGGAACAGGACTTGCGACTCGCGCGCTTCAATCGCTTGTTGTGCAAGCCGCTGCGCCTCGGCGGAAACGTCTTGCCCGGGCGCGATGCCAAGCTGGCGCTGGTGCTCGAGAATAGGGCGGCCGAGATCGCCGGGCAGCGGCGGTCCAAGCACCGGAGCCTTCGGCTTGCTCCCGGAATAGTCCTTGGGCAGCGATTCAAGTCCCTCGGCGGTCGGCTTGCGGTCCGTGCTGTAAAGCTCTTCAGCCTGCTGCTTCAGGCGCAGTGCCGGCCCCTGCAGCGCCATCATCGTGACGCCAAAGATGGTGCCGGAGCCAACAGCTGCGATCGCGACGATTATGCCGCGCCTGAACCGCACCGCTCGGCGGGGTGAGGCTCGCAGCTGCAACTGTTCGGGATTGAGCTTCGGCGGAGCATTCGGGTGGGAAGTATCGGTCATGAGCCTCCCCTTACCTGCCAAAGCGCGAAAACAGCGAAACCCGCCGCGGCGGTTGCCGACCGTCGGTTCTCGTGATGCGCACCACCTGCTGCTGTTTGGTGCCCAGCCTTAGCTCGGCGGCAGCAAAGAGGCGATCGACGACGTAGTAGTTGCCGCGCATCCGGTAGTTCACGAGTTGGTTATCGCCGTCGGCTCCGACGATGAAGAGCGGTGGCGCCTCGCCCTGATCGATGCGCTTCGGGAACTCTATGTAGACCTTGCTGCCATCATCGAAGGCGCGCGTCGGTCTCCACGGCGGCGTGTCGCCGGTGATCGAATAGCGGAAGCGGATGTTTTCGAGTGCTACGTTCGAGGCCGCGGGCATTTCAGCCTCTGCCTGAGCGTTGCGCCGCCGAAGCGCCACGAGTTGGTCTTCGCTGTAAATCCAGGAGAGCGCCGCCATGGCAGTTTTCTCAGTGCTTTGAAGCTGCAGGTGATAGGATCGCCTGTCCGTCGTGATGACCAGATTGGTGGCAAGCCCCGGCGCGAATGGCTTCACCAGCACATGAGTGCGCTGGTCATCGCCTGAGCCACTAACGGTGTCACCGATCACCCAACGGACCGTATCGCCGGCTGAGACCGAGTTCAGCTTCTCGCCCCGCTGCAATGAGATATCGGTGACGCGCTCCGGCGCGGCGTAGAGCTGGTAGAGCGCGCCGTCGGCAAAGGGGTAAACCTGCACCGCATTGACATAGCCAAACTTGGTGGGTTGTTGCGTCGCCGCCTTGTTGGCATCGGCGACCTGTTCTTCCGGCGAGCGCTTATCTGGGGCGGGCTTGCCGGGTGCGGGCATCAACTGACCAGGCAACGGTAACGGTTTCGGCACTTCCACGACCTTGACCGGCTTCTCCGGCGCCTTCTCGATCGCGGCTGGTTTGAAGTCCTCGTGGTCATAGGAAATCTGAGGCGGCGGCACTGGTTTCGAGGCACAGGCCGAAAGAACCGCAGCAGACGCCGACAGGATCAAGGCAGCACGAAGCAATGGGGCTCTATTTGTCATTGGCGGGCTCCTTAGGGGAAACGGGGGTTGGCGCGGCGCTGTCGAGCTCGCGCGACCAGTCGATGGCGTTGATGAAGACGCCGAGCGGGTTCTTGCGCAGCTGCTCGGTTGTCCTAGGCGCGCGGATGAGGATGGTGAGGATCCCGATCCAGCGCGTCGTGCTGGCGAGGCTGCCGCGCTCGAACACCTGCTCGGTCCATTTGACCTGGAACGAGCTGTCGGAAGCCCTGACCACGCTGGTCACCTGCACTGACACGCTGCGCGTGCCGATTTGGCCGAAAGGGTCGTTCGCCTTGGCATATTCGTTGAGGAAGAGCGCCGCTCGGTCGGTGGCAAAGTCGTAGGCCGACAGCCAATTCTGCCGCACCAGAACCGCATCGGTGGAAACCGAACGGACATTCTGGATGAAGCGGCTGAGATGCCAGGCGATCTGGGCATCGTCGGGATGGTAGTTTTGGACTGCCGGCGCGACCGCGTGCGCCTCGCCAAAGCGGTCGACTTCGACGACATAAGGCACGACGCGGCCCTGCATCGACTGCCACAGAAGCCCACCGGAAAGCCCCGTCGTCAGAGCCAGGCAGCCAAAGGCCATGAAGCGCCAGTTCTTGGCCTGGACGCGCGCCGCGCCGATGCGCTCATCCCAGAGTTGGCTGGCCTTCTGGTAGGGTGTTACGGGTTCGGGCGTCTTTCCATAACGGTGAACGGGTCGCTTGAAGAGCATCTAGTCTTCCTTGTCATTGAGGGAGGGATTGGCGCCGCTTCCGCCCCGATCTCCATCGCGCACCGCCTGCGTGGCAGCATGGCGATGGGCGCGTGCGGTCTGTTCGGAACGCAGACGCCTTGCCCAGGCAGGCGCGGCTGCGGGAGCTATAACTGGAGAGCTTCCGCTCATCGAGCTGGTCGGCATGCCGCCGGTCGCGGTCCAGCCGGCATTGCGACCGGCGTCGGCACTACGGCGGAATGGTTCTGCTGCGGATCGCATTCCCCGCATCGCGGCGCCGCTAGCGGCACTCGCAACCCCCTGCAGCCCAGCAGCTACCCCGGACAGCCCGGACTCGGGCGATGTCGCGCGCCCCGTCTGCCAAGCGACGATGGCAGCGGACCCCATGGCGGTGCCGGCACGGACTGCGGCGAGGCCGCCGCCTGTTGCCATGCGCGCGCCGGCAAACGCAGCGCCTCCGGCAACGAGCGTTGATCCAGCTGCGGCCGCCGTTGTTCCAAGTGCCGCGCCGGCGCCAAGCTGCGGCGCGCCGGAAACAAGACCCGAGGCAATCCCGGGGCCGAAAATGCCGAGCCCAAGCAGCGCCAGCGCACCCAGTACCTGAGACATGGCCGCCGCCAGGTCCGGCTCCTGGCCCTGCAGGGCGGAAGCGAACTCGCCAAAGAGCGTGGAGCCGATGCCGACGATGACGGCAAGCACCATCACCTTGATGCCCGACGAAATCACATTGCCGAGCACGCGCTCGGCCAGAAACGCCGAGCGGTTCCAGAGCGCGAAGGGCACCAGGACGAAGCCGGCCAGCGTGGTGAGCTTGAACTCGAGGATGGTGATGAAGAGCTGGATGGAAAGAATGAAGAAGGCGATGAGGACCAGGAACCAGGCCAGAAGCAGCACGAAGATGGTGAGCGCGTTACCGAAGATCTCGGGGAAGCCTACTAGCTGGCTCGCTTGATTGAGGAGCGGCCAGGCGCCCTGGAAGCCGGCCGCGGCAATGCGGCCTGGCCGCAGGAGACTGTCGGCGGACAGGTTGCCGGGCGATGCGTTGATGCCGAGACCGGCAAAGGAGCGGTAAATTATGTCGGCGAGGTTCTTGAAATTGTTCAGGACGAAGGCGAAGGCGCCGACATAGAGCACTTTGCGAACAAGCCGGCCAAGTATGTTGGGCTCGCCGCCGAACGCCCAGACCAAGCCCGCGAGCGTGATGTCAATGCCGATCAGAATGGTGGTGAGAAAGGCGACGTCGCCCGAAAGCAGACCGAACCCACTGTCAATGTAGCGGGTAAAGGTCTCCATGAAGCGATCGATGACTCCGAGGTCGTTCATGTCGCCGCCTTCCTCGTTGTCTTGAAGAACTGCCGCTCAGTTGCCGGGATAAGCCGTGCCGGTGCCCAGGAAACGCTTCGTCGTCTCGCGAGCGGCTTCCTCAGACTGCGCCTTGCGCGCCGCATCCTCGGCCTCGGCCCGGAACTGGGTCGCAAGCAGCGTCTGGATCTGCATCTGCTGCTTGGTCGAAAGCGCGATCAGCTGATTGGTGGCCTGGCTTGCCTCGAGGGCACCTGCCGCGCCCTGACTGCGATTGACGAGGTCGGTAAGCAGGTCGCCATCGGCCTGCACGTTCTCGACTATCTGCGACTGCGCGCTCATGGTCTGGCGGAACGCCTGCATGGCGCTCTGCCAGCGCTCGCGCGCGGCGCTCGCCACATCGCTGACCTTGATGGTGGCGTCGTAGCTTTCCGGATATTGCTGGCGCCACTGGTCCTGCAGCTTGTCGAGATCGAAGCTCAGGCCGCTCGCCTGGGTCATCAGACCGTCAATCCGTTGGAGCGAGCCGGTAAGCTGGCCCACGGAAGAGAAATCCAGGCGCTGAAGGTTGCGCGCCATGTTCTGCAGCATGGTCGCCTGGTTCTGAAGCGACTGGATTTGGTTGTTGATCTGCTCCAATGCGCGTGCTGCCGACAGCACATTCTGCGTATAGTTGGACGGGTCAAACACGATGAGCGCATAGGCCGGCTGGACGTAGTCAGCCATCGGTTTGGCAATCAGGGAAACGGTGACCAGGCTAGTAAAAAGGCGGCGTCCGATCATGACGATTGCTCCTTGTTAGGTTGAGGAAATTGCTGGAGAAGCTCGGCAGCCCAATCCAGGCCGCGCGCACTGAAGAAACGGGCGGCAAAGCTGCCCTGCCCTTCTTCGGAAAGAATATTGTCGATCAGGGTCTGCGCGGCCGGGTCGGAGGCGCCGCAAAGCGCAAGAGCGATCGGGCCTAGCCCGAGCTCGAAGAGGCGATTGCCGCGGCGCGACTGCAGATAGTAGTGGCGCTTCGGCGTGGCGCGGGCGACCAATTCGATCTGTCGCTCATTAAGACCGAAGCGCTCATAGGCTGCCCGTGCCTGCGGCTCCACCGCACGATCATTGGGGAGAAAAATGCGCTGCGGGCAGCTCTCGATGATTGCGGGTGCGATAGAAGAGCCGGCGATGTCGGCAAGCGACTGCGTCGCGAAGATGACGGAGACGTTTTTCTTACGCAGCACCTTAAGCCATTCGCGGATGCGGGCGGCAAAGAGCGGGTTGTCGAGATAGACCCAGGCCTCGTCGAGCATGAGCAGCGTCGGCCGCCCGTCAAACCGGTCCTCAAGACGATGGAACAGATAGGTGAGCACAGGCAGCACAGCGCCTTGGCTGTGCATCAGCTCCTGGGTTTCGAAACACTGCACATCCGAGATGGCCAGCCGGTCGTCATCGGCATCGAGCAGCCGGCCGAATGGTCCGTCGAGCGTGTAGGGCATCAATGCCGATTTGAGCGCATTGGACTGAAGCAGGACCGACAGGCCAGTCAGCGTGCGTTCCTGCGCCGGCGCGGTGGCGAGGCTGGTGAGCGCCGACCAGATTGCCTCCTTCACCTCCGGGGTGACGGTGACATTCTCGTGGGCAATGAGGCCGGCGATCCATTCGGCCGCCCAGCTCTGTGTGGCCGGGTCGTCGATGTGGCGCAGCGGCTGGAAACCAAGCGCACCATTCGCACCCAACGCATGGTGGTCGCCGCCCATGGCAAGCGCGGCGGCGCGGGCCGAATTGCCTTTGTCGAAGACATAGATTTGCGCGCCAGCGTAGCGCCGGAACTGCAAAGCGATCAGGGCAAGCAGAACCGACTTGCCGGCACCGGTCGGCCCGACAATCAGCATGTGGCCGACATCGCCGATATGGGTCGAAAGCCGAAACGGCGTCGAGCCGCTGGTTTCGGCGAAAAGAAGCGGCGGAGCGTAATCGCCGGTGACCTCGGCAAGGTGCTCGTTCTCCGCTGGACCTGCCCACACGGACGACAGCGGCACGAGATGGGCAAGGTTAAGCGTGTGAACGAGCGGCTGGCGAACGTTGGCGTAGACATGACCCGGCAATGAACCAAGCCACGCTTCGACGGCATTGATGCTTTCGCGAATGGTGGTGAAGCCGAGCCCGTTGACGATCCGCTCGACGGCGCGAAGCTTTTCCGCGGCGGCTTTACGGTTCTGATCCCACACCGTCACCGTTGTGGTGAGATAGCCGAAGCCGACATGATCGCCGCCCAATGCCTGCAGTGCTGCATCGGCATCGAGCGCCTTGTTGTCGGCGTCGCTGTCGACGAGAGGCACCGGTTCGTTGGTCACCACCTCGCGCAGAATAGCCGCGATCGATTTGCGCTTGGCAAACCACTGCCGCCGGAGCCGAGTCAGCGTCTTCGTGGCTTCCGCCTTGTCGAGTGGAATGAAGCGCGTCACCCAGCGATAGGCGAAATCCTGGTTATTGAGCGCGTCAAGGATTCCTGGCCGGGTGACGTTCGGAAAGCCGAGAACTGTGAGCGTGCGCAGATGCTGCTCGCCCAGCATCGGCTCTAGGCCGCCGGTCAGCGGCGCGTCAACCAGGACGCCGTCGAGATACATTGGCGTTTCCGGCACGGCGACCGGATGACGGCGTGTCGAGATCGTGCCGTGCAGGTACGTCAGGGTCTCGGCATCGTCGAGCGCGCGCACCTCGGGCACGAAGCCCGAAAGAAGATCGAGAACGCGGTCAGTCTCGTCTCGGAACCGGGCAAGCTCCTGGCGCCAGTCTCTTTCCCCTCCCAAGTCATGCGAGTCGACGAGAGCACTTTCCGCGCGCGCTTGGCCATCGGGCCCAGGCATGAAGACCAAGGTCAGATGATAGATGCTCTCGAAATGCGCGACCTTGCCCTCGAAGGCCGCGCGCCGTTCCTCATCGATCAGCCATGAGGCAGCATCGGGAAGGGCCGAGCTCGCATAGCCCAGCGCTTCGATGCGCTCGGCCTCGAAGAATAATGCCCAGCCAGAGCCGAGCCTTCTCAGCGCATTGTTTGCCCGCGCGCATATGCCGATGAGTTCGGCCTCCGTCGCGCTTTCAAGGTCGGGGCCACGAAACCGCAATGTCCGTTGGAAGCTGCCATCCTTATTGAGCACGATGCCGGGCGCGACGAGTGCTGCCCAGGGCAGATGGTCGGCAAGCCGGTCGGCTTTGCCGCGGTATTCGGAAAGCTTCAGCATGCAAGCCAGCCCTTTTGACGAAGATGACGGACAAGCACGCTGGCAAAATCCGGATCACGCCGTGCGGCAAAGACCGCGAGCGTGTGGCCGGCGATCCAGAGCACTAGACCGCCAATCCACTGCTGCAGGCCTAGGCCGATGGCCGCGGCCACCGTGCCATTGAGGATCGCCACCGCCCGCGGCGCGCCGCCGAGCAGGATCGGCTCGGTGAGCGCCCGATTGATCAGAACCTCGAAGCCTTCGATATGCTGCTCTCCGGTGCTCATCAGACGACTGCCCCGCCGCCAAAGGAGAAGAAGGAAAGAAAGAAGCTCGAGGCCGCGAAGGCGATCGACAGGCCGAAGACGATCTGGATCAGCCGGCGGAAACCGCCCGCCGTGTCGCCGAAGGCAAGGGTCAGACCGGTGGTGATGATGATGATCACCGCGAGGATCTTGGCGACCGGCCCCTGCACCGATTCCAGAATCTGCTGCAGCGGCTGTTCCCACGGCATGCCGGAGCCGGCAGCGTGGGCCTGGGCCGTGAGAAGAAGCGCGACGGCGGCGAACGAAAGAAAGCGAAGCTTCTTGCGCATGAGGTGACCTTTCAGAGCTGCTGGAGTTGCGGAAGTGTGAGCGGGGTGACGGCGTAATCGCCGCTGCCGTCGAGACCCGTGACCTCGGCGATCGCGTCAACCCGGCGCGCGGGTCCTCTTCCGGCAATAAAGATGACCAAGTCGACGGCATCGGCGATCAGCCGGCGGGGAACGGTGACAACCGCTTCCTGGGCGAGCTGCTCAATACGATAGAGTGCGGAGCGTGCCGAATTGGCGTGAACCGTGGCAATGCCGCCGGGATGTCCGGTGTTCCATGCCTTCAGCATATCGAGCGCTTCCGCGCCTCTGACTTCGCCGACGATGATGCGGTCGGGCCTCAGCCGTAAGGTCGAGCGTACGAGATCGGCGAGTGTGATGGAGCCCCGCCTCGTCCTCATGGCAACGCAGTCCTTGGCCGCGCATTGCAGCTCGCGGGTGTCCTCAATCAGGATCACCCGCTCATCGCATTCGGCGACTTCTGCCAGTAGAGCATTGGTAAGTGTCGTTTTGCCCGACGATGTGCCGCCGGCGACCAGGATGTTGCGCCGCTCGCGCACTGCCTTCCTCAGGGCATCAGCCTGCAGCGGGAGCATGACGCGATCGGCGACGTAGTTGGCCAGCGTGTAGAGTTTTGCCGCCGGTTTGCGGATGGCGAAGCATGGCGCCAGCACGACCGGCGGTAGCAGACCCTCGAAGCGCTCGCCTGATGGCAATTCGGCACTGACAATCGGACTATCTGCATGCGCCTCGGCGCGTACATGGGAGGCGACGAGCCGGATGATGCGTTCCGCCTCGGCAGGATGCATATGCACGCCTGTATCGACCCGGCCTTCTCCCAACCGGTCGAGCCTCAGCGCGCCGTCGGGGTTGACCATCACCTCGATGACGGTCGGATCGGCAAGGGCCTCGGTGATCGCGGCGCCCATGGCTGTGCGCAGCATGGCTCGGCGGCGGTGGTCCGCTGCGGGATGAGAGTTCATCCTTCGCCTCCGTTGCCATTGCCGTAACCAAGCGAGCGCTTCCCGGAGGCTATCTGGCGACCGACCTGCTCGACGAATTTGTCAAAGCGCTCTTGGGCGATCGCCTGTGTCGCCCGATCCGGAATTGGCGTGTGCGCATGAAGCGTGATTGAAAAGCGGATTAAGAGCGCGAGGCTCTCCAGAGTTATTTCGGCGTCGCGCCTGACATGGTCGAGATCGCGGGAAAGACGGTCCAGCCGCTTGCCGTAGCGCTGGTCGAGCTCGTTTTCACCACGCCGTTCGATGAAGGCCTCGACCGCTTTCGCGACGATTGCCGATTTCGTGGTCGACGGGTTGCGGCTGAGGGTTTCCAGCTTCTCGCTCAATTCGGGTTCGAGCAGAAACTGGTGGCGAATGCGACGGGGCTTCATACGTCTCGTTCCGACTGGCCGGCGCTGATGCGCCGGTGCGAACGAACATCGCCGAGATCCGCAAAATCGCTTATGGGCGTTATCTACGCCGAGATACGCCTCAGTTGCGGAAAGCGTTCAGAAGCCGGGGATGATGTCCTTGTCGTCGCCCCTTCCCTCGTTGAGGCCGTAGGCGCTCGCCGCGGTAGAAACCCGGTCCATGACGCGCTTGTCTGCGAGTGCCTCGGCGTCATCGTCCGACAGATTGAAGAGGTCATCCTGATCAGGCTCCCGAGAGACGACGACGTGGTCTTCAGGCAGGCCGGGATGACGCTGCTGTTGCACGCCGCTCCCTTCTTCGATTGCCGCGCCGGCGTGTTCGTCATCGGCAGCGAGACGGCGGTCAACACTGCGGACTTGTCCGCTCCAATCGTCGGGGCGCGACGCAGGACAGTCCGCGTACAGACCGTCGCGCAACACCGGCGCCGGCAGCACCCGTTCGGTGAAATTCGGATCCTGGTAATAGCGCAACTTCTGGGCGCGGATCGGCGGCAACCCGGAAACAAGGATTAATTCGTCAGCTTGCGGCAACTGCATCACTTCGCCAGGCGTCAGCAGCGGGCGAGCGGTCTCCTGGCGACTGACCATGACGTGCGAAAGCCAGGGCGCCAGCCGGTGGCCGGCGTAGTTGCGCATGGACCTGAGTTCCGTCGCCGTACCGAGCGCATCCGATATGCGTTTGGCCGTGCGCTCGTCGTTGGAGGAAAAGGCAATGCGCACATGGCAATTGTCGAGAATGGCGTTGTTCTCGCCATAGGCTTTGGAGATCTGGTTCAAGGATTGCGCGATCAGATAGGCGCGGATGCCGTAACCCGCCATGAAGGCGAGCGCGGTCTCGAAGAAGTCGAGGCGACCAAGAGCCGGAAATTCGTCCAGCATCATGAGCAGTTGGTACTTGCGGCTTTTCTTCGGGTCACCTTCCAGCCGCTCCGTCAGTCGCCTGCCGATCTGATTGAGCACCAGTCGCACCAGTGGCTTGGTGCGCGAAATATCCGATGGCGGCACCACTAGATAGAGCGACATCGGTCGTTCCGCATCCATGAGGTCGGCAATGCGCCAGTCGCAGGCCGATGTTGCCGAGGCAACCGTCGGATCACGATAGAGCCCGAGAAACGACATTGCGGTCGAGAGAACGCCAGAACGCTCGTTCTCTGACTTGTTCAGCACCTCGCGAGCCGCCGAGGCCACGACGGGATGGACCCGAGGTGTGTCCGCCGTGCCGAGGTGGTTGGTGGTCATCATCCGCAGCAGTGTCGCGGCAAACGAGCGTTGCGGATCCGACAGGAAAGTGGCGACGCGCGCGAGCGTCTTTTCTTCTTCCGCGTAGAGCACGTGCAAGATGGCCCCGACCAAGAGTGAATGACTAGTCTTCTCCCAATGATTCCGCCGCTCCAGCGCGCCTTCCGGATCGACGAGAATGTCCGCGATGTTCTGAACGTCGCGGACCTCATCTGAACCCCTGCGCACTTCCAGCAGCGGGTTATAGCGCGCCGATCTCGAGTCGGTCGGATTGAACAGGAGGCAGAAAGAGAACTTCGACCGCCAGCCGGAAGTCAGCTGCCAGTTCTCGCCTTTGATGTCGTGAATGACGGCCGAGCCGGTCCAGGAAAGAAGCGTTGGAACGACCAATCCCACGCCCTTGCCCGAACGTGTCGGCGCAAAGGCCATGACATGTTCCGGCCCGTCATGTCGCAGATAGTGATCCTTCAGTTTGCCAAGGAAAACGCCGGCCGGCTCAAACAGGCCTGCCTTCTCGATTTCCCGAGCCGCGGCCCATCGTGAGGAACCGTAGGTGGTGACCAACCCCCTCTGCCGCGCGCGCCAGAGGGAGCCAGCTATTGCGGCCGCACACCCCAAGAATCCGCTGGCTCCGGCAAGCATGCCGGCCTTGTCGAAGACCTCAGGCGCATAGGCGTCGAAGTGAAACCACCATTCGAACAGTTTCCACGGCTTGTAGATCGGCCGGGCCGCCGCGGCAAACCATGGCGCGCCAAGCTGCGGCTGATAGTCCAGCATGTGGGCGCACCATTGCGTTGCCGCCCATACGCCAACGATGACGATGGCGAACACAACTACGATCTGGCCGACAAGGAGCTTCGTCGGTGTCACGGGCACAGCCTCCACTGTTTGGTAGTAGATGGAAGCAGCATGACGTGACGTTTCAGAAAATCGAAGATACCCAATATACGCGCCCGTGCGATGCAGTGAACGTTGCAGGCTTGGAAGATTGGGCGCCAAGAAGTGTCATCGCGAAGGCGACGAGCGAATGACTTGTTTTGGGCCGGAAGCGGACTGACAACTTACGATGCTCAAAAATGCAAAGCGGACGTTGCAGTGGGCTGACAAGACTTCTGCAAGTGACCCTTTCCAGTCGCTCCTAGGGCGTTGCGTGAACGACCGCTTCGCGCGCCCCATTCAGCCGTTGAGCAGGTTTCCGGTGTTACCTGAAGACTCGCACTCGTTTCCACAGTCACCGCCTGGATTTGAATGAGCCCCCCACCTAGATCAGATGTTGAACAGGAGCTTTTTCGACATGCTCTTCGTGAGCGGAGCGTACTCGACCGGAGTTCCGCGGCTGATGACGACCGTCCGCCACATCCGAGCGCTGTCGGGGGTCTGAACTCGCATCCTCGTTCGACGTCGACTTGGCGGGGGTTAGCGTCAGACAGCGGCTCCGTTGACCAAGCGCTGGTCAAGGACTCGGTCTCGTTCGTGTAGCTCTGTGCTGTGAAGTGGACGTGACTGGGTTGGTCCAGAACGACGGTTCCAGCAAGCGGATGGGGGCGGTCCTGTTCTCGGCATGACAATGGCGAAGCCGACGAAGAGTGCCAGCAGGAGCAGCCCGCCTATCGTTCGCCTTACCCAGGACGACGAGATCCGGATCGCCGGTGCGGATCCCGCGTCGTAGGTGGCCGGCTCCCCTTTAAGACCTGTCTTTGCTGCCGCAGGTAGGCGCTCACCTCGTCGTCATAGGACGCGGTGCACTCCTGGAAGGCGCCCGAGCGCGTCTTCCAGGTCGTCGACCGCGTCTGCGGCGATGATCACGAACAGGCGGTAGTCACGATTTCGCAGTCCATTCGAGCGGTCAGTCGACACGTCATCGGAGTCGGAGCGGGGTACGAGAAAGGGGCGGATCAGATCTCGTCCTTGCCGGAGCGGATCAGCAGGACGCAGACGCACTCCTGCACCTCAGGCACGCGTTCTTTCAGGCGCAAAATCAGGGCGCTGCGGATGAGCCAGCGTAGATGCATGCAGCCGCACAACGCCGGCGCCTGCACGGCTTTACAGTGAAGGTAGAAGGCTGTAGAAGCCGCGCCCCACAGCGGCGGACAGATCGATGGTCAAGGGCGACGCGCTCACCGAACAGTTCTACGCCAGAGCCAAACGCGGCTACAGCAGATGTCTCTGGCCAACCATGAAGTGCCCAAACAAGGCGATCAACGCGCACTCCGTGCAGCGGGCGACGGCGCTTGCGCTCATCGCGGAGAAGCGGAAAGTCATGGAATTGCGGTCGAAGATAGTCGAAGGTCAGCTTCGGTCCCGGTTCGAGAGTAGAGGATTGCGGCAGGCGTCCACCTTCACGGGACTTTGCGCCGAACACGACGCCACCGTGTTCCGCAGCATCGACACCCAACCGCTGGACTTCAACAATCCAGCGCAGATGTTCCTGATTGCCTGGCGCTCGGTGACGCGCGAAGTCCACGCCACCATGGCAGGCGCCGATAATCTGCAGAATGCCCTGCGCACCGCAGTCGAGGACGGACGCGTCTCGCCGGATGAGGACTCGCCGCCGCTACTCTGGGCGACCCGCGCTTTGATGAGAGCCTACGTGACCCACTGCTACCGGACCGAATACTATGACCGAGTGTTCGCGTCCGGGCGGTTTGGCGACATCCTGCATTCGGTGGTCCCAATTAAAGAGCGGCAGCCCGTGCTCGCCTCGTCATCATTCTTCGCCGTCGACGACCGGCGTCTGGAACGTGACCTTCCCCGCCTCGTCCTAAACGTGATCCCGTCCAGCCAAGAGGAGACGACAGTCATCTTCAGTTACCCCAGAACCCACGCCGATTCCTGCAGGGAGCGTATCCAGCCGATCCTTCAATCGTGCGGTGAGAACCAGCTCCTCGCCCTCTCGACCATGATTTTGGACGCGACCGAGAACTTCTTCGTGCGACCGTCGCACGTTGCTGGCTGGCCGGACCAGAAGCGTATGCGGATCGAGGAAGCCTTCAGGTCGACCGTCACACAGGACGCGGATCTGCAGCCCGCGAACGATCTGATGCTCTTCTGAGGCTAGTCGTCGCCCTCAACGATAATCAGGTCATCGGCGGCGTCGATCCGGTCGTAGAGCGCTCGGACCACCTCAAGTTGGTCCGCTTGATTGTCGACCACGTCGTAGACGGCATTCGGGTCGGCCTGGCTCCTGCCAGCTCGCCCTGCCGTTTCCTTCAGTTTCTGCTCATGGACGAGCAGTGATGTCAGGATCGCCTGCATCTCCGCCGTCGTCAGGTTCTTCGCGCCCATGCCCGTGTCCTCCTCAACCGCGGGAAGATGGCGCGCAATTCGGGCAGGTCGAGCCGCCGGAGCCGGTCGATCTGCTGCACGCAGTTGTCGCCGCCGTCCTTCTGCAAGTCGAAGTACTGGTATTCGTAGATCAACTTTCGGCAATGCATCCAACGCACACCTGTCATAGAGTGACTTACCAATCGTCACCAGTCCCAACCATTTAAGAAGCTGAGGTCAGCTTTCAAGACGCAGGCGGATGAGATCGAATGGCCGAAGTGAAGGCGCATTGCGGTCCGGCAGCCTTTGGGCCGCTTGCAGACCGGTAGGTTCGGGCGACGATTTAACGAATAGCAGACATTCAAGTTTTGCTCGCGGCGGGTCTCAGATCGATCAGAAATGCAAGTAGCTTATGAGATTAGCCCCGCTGCATAGCGCCTATCAACGATTGGGCGGTGCAGCGTTGCCGATCTGCACTCCCCGGCACTACACAATTCGCGGGATAACTCCGATACATTGGCTCTCACCGTATTCCCGCACCTAGGTCTGTTACATAAGCTGCAATCCCTGTTTTTTGCCCACTTGCAGAGCGTATCTGGCGCACCCCGCTGAGAGGTTTTGTGGCCCCAAGGCTTGAGACGAATCTAGTCAAGTTTCTGCAATACGGCGTGTCACAGGAGCTGGGACAACGCGCGGTGACGGCTGGGCTTACGATCACGAAAGTCAGGACAGCCAGTCAGAAGGACATCAAAGACAAAGGCTTCACGGGGGAGGAAGCCAAGGCACTCAAGGCCGCCGTAGTACGTCAGCCAATTGATGAGGCGTTACTGCTCTCGCTTCTCGAAAACAGCAACTACCTCTGCAACTGCTGCAAGGGCGACAAAGGTCAGTCCTTCATCGTTCATCACATCGAGGAATATTCGACCTCACAGGACAACAGCTACGACAATCTGATTGTCCTCTGCCCGACCTGCCACGACCAAGCGCATCGTTCGCCCACACAGCTCACGCTTTCGATCACGCCGGAGATGCTGAGGTACAACAAGGCGAACTGGGAGCCGGAGGTTGAGAGAAGAAATGCCGAGCGCGCCATTCGAAAACGCGAGAGCGAGGTATCGACCGCTGAGCCGGGTGAAGCACTCGCCCTTCCAAAGGTGAAGAAGGTTCAGACGCGCGTCATTGTTCTGAATTTCGAAGGCGATGCGGACGACTTCCACGTTCAGAAGGTGGACGCGATCATCGAATCTCTCAGGCACATAACCGGCAATGCCGGGATCGAACTTGTCTCGACCGAGCGCGGTTCTTTCCTGATGCTCATTCGCGCGACTAGCGACGACAAGGCAAAGATCGACACACCCGAAACAAAGGCGTTGCTGCTCCAGGAGCACAACGCTGTTCTAACAAGTGTTGTAGACGAGCAGTCCTTCCGGCAAGTGCAGATGAGGGACGACGAACTAGGCCGTGTCCCGCGCGACCTGCTCGAGTGGTCGCAGACACTTCCGGACGGTACCCACTTCAGCCGCCCGGAGAAGGACCAGATTCTCGAGACTATCGCGGGGCAGGAGACCACGACGCAGGCCGTCCTTGGGCTTCCGGGTTCCGGCAAGTCAGCGCTGCTCGCCGAAGTAGCCAACGCGCTCATAAAGGATGGCATCAGGGTTCTGGCCATCAAGGCCGACCTGCTCGACTCGGCAATCGAAACCGAAGACGATCTCGCCGAGTGGCTTGGACTTACCATTCGTCCCAGCGCGATGCTCTGGCGGATAAGTCAGTTGCGACCGGTCGTTCTTATGATCGACCAGCTCGATGCGCTCGCAGGCTACACGGACATAAAGACTGGGCGGCTGAGTGTACTGCTGAGCCTGGTCCGGCGCGTCAGCGGCCTGACAAACGTGCACGTTGTCCTGTCGGCTCGCGAGTTCGAGTACGAGCACGACGTCCGTCTCAAGACCATCACGGCCGAAACAATTCACTTGGACCTGCCGCCCTGGTCCGAGGTCGTTCCTGTGCTGGAGCGCCATGGATTCGAACCCGCAGGCTGGCCTGCCGACGCGCAGGAAGTTCTACGGTCGCCCCAGGCGCTGAAAACGTTCCTGAAGCTGGAGGAGAGGAGCAGCGAGCCCTTCCGCAAGTACCAGCTCATGCTGGACCAGATGTGGGCGGAGACGATAACGAGGCAGCCCAGCGGGTCGCGGCTTGCGAAGCTCGTCACCGACATCGCAGACCAGATGGCGGAGAAGGAAATCCTGTGGCTCCCCGCCGCGCGATTTGACCAGGACTCGGAGGACATAACCTATCTCGTGAGGGCGGGAATGCTCTCAGACCTGGGCCAGGCCGGAAGCAAGATAGGCTTTTCCCACCAGACCATGTTCGAACATGCCCTCGCACGATCCTTCACCCGCAGCCAAGGACGGCTATCGGAGTTCACAATCGCCCGGCAGACTTCGCTGTTCGTGCGGCCGAAATTGTGGTCCGCCCTGACCTATCTTAGGGAGGTTGATCCGACTGCCTACGGCGTGGAGATGCAATCGCTCTTCCATACCCAGGATTTGCGGCTTCATCTCCGGACACTTCTCGTTGAATTCCTCGGTCAGCAGCCGACGCCGGACGGCGTGGAGGCACGCCTGTTCGACGAAGCGCTTGCGTCGGACAGGCGACCAACGGCTTTCATGGCAATGGCAGGAAGTCACGGATGGTTTGAGCGGTACAAACACACTGAGATTGTCCGTGCGATGAACGACGACAAGGAAGCCACCCTGGCTCTGGGCGTTCTCAATCGCGCTTGGGTATTTGCTGCCCGCGAGGTCGAGAGGCTGATCGCCGAGAACTGGTCGGCGTTGCCGGGCTGGGATGGCTTCACCTGGGCTGCCCTGGGTCAGGCGCGGGTGTGGACGCCGGGCATGGTCGAGATGGCGAGGGCGCTGATTGCGCGTACCGCAATGCACGCGCATAGCCTCGAATTTATTATCTCCACAATCGGCGTAAGCCAGCCGGAGGTTGCGGTTCAGCTTCTGCTCGCAAAGCTCGACCAGGAGCTTCAGTCGGCAAAACAGGAGTCGGCCAGAAGGATAGCGTCCGCTCCCAAAGAGGACGGCGACGGCTCCTGGACTTCGCGCATATCCTCGTCTCCCAGAGAGCCGATCAAAAGTGTCGTCGAGCAGGCGAAAGCCTGGGACACCCTGGAGGCACTTGGAAAGGAAAATCCCGCGCTGTTCCTTGGAGCCCTGTGGCCTTGGCTGACCGAAGCGATGGTCGCGCTTCGCGATCTTGACAGCGAGGAACACAGCCTCTCCTATCCGCTGCAGCACACGCTCGATTTCAAATTCGAAGAGGAAGAGCGGAGTCAAGGGCGTTCTGACCCCCCCATACTCAGCGCCATTCGCGTTGCGTTGGAGACCCTTGCCCTCAACGACGAAAAGAACTTTCTTCAATGGCTGTCAGAGCATGAAGGAGATGAATTCAATCCTGCCCAGCGGCTGTTCGCGCATGTACTATCGCTCTACCCGGATCAGTATGCGCAAGTCGCGTATCGTTTCCTTCAGGGCGATCCGAGACGATTTAGGCTCGGAAACCACGAAGACCCTTCTGGGACAACAAAGCGCCTCATCGCGGAGGCGAGCCTTCACTGGTCCGACGCGGATGTCGAAGCCTTTATCGCCGCCGTCAACGCTTACGCACCGACAGCTTATCCCGATCTGGACGTCAAAGGCCGCAAACTTTTCAGCGACAGGGTTCGTCGCATAAAGCTGGGCCTCTTATCGGCACTGCCTTCCGAACGCTTGCCGGGAGCGACCCGCCGCCTTGTGATGGAAGAACGCCGCCGCTTCCCCGGTTCGGACGAGGGAATACGGCATTATGGGCCGTCGTGGATAGGTTCGCCCATTTCGGCGGAGCAGCTCGCAAAGGCGCAGAACGACGAAGTTCTCAACGCTTTCCGCCAGTTGCCGGACAAGTATGAGTGGGACCATCCCAACCGCATGATGGAGGGCGGCAACATACAGCTGTCGCGGGCCTTCGCGGAGTTTGCAAAGACCGACCCCCAGCGGGCCGCTACGCTCATACGCAAGTTCGAGCCGAGCTTTGGGACCCGCGCAGCAGGCTACGCGCTGGAGGCCATCGCCGAAGCGGGTGATCCTCAGCTTGTGATGAATCTCATGGCCGAACTCGACGGGCGTGGATTCACCGGCGATGAGTTTCAGAACTCGGCGTCCGAGGCCGTCAGCCGATTGGTCCGCCGGGAGATTGCGGTCTCACCGGAAACCCTCGACATCATTGAGAAGTGGCTCAATGAGCCTGCCGCTCCAGACACCGCTACAGCGCAGCCTAAGGAAGATCGGAGCGACGATCAGGATCAAGAACTCCTCGACACGGGAGAGGAGAAGGCCAGCGAGAAGGACGCAGGAAGGCGGGAGCAAAGCATCCTCTGGGGAATGGGCTCCGCCTTTACACTTCCCGCTGGAAGCTTTCCCAAGCTGGATGTTCTAGTCCATGCCCTGCTGCTGGCAGGGCAGCACGACCGCGTCCTGGCCGTACTGACACGCGCCAGCGAGCGCGGAGAAGACGATCGGGTATGGAGGGCCATCCTTCATTGGTTACGCTACCTTAAGCCGACCAATAGGGAAGAGCTTGAGGGGCTCCTGGACACCGTCTTCAAACGCTACCCGGCTCTGCTGAGGACTACCGAGCTTGCCATTCTGTTCGCCTACCTTCACTGGAGGCATGCCGGTTTCGTGCGTTCTTACCTGGAGAAGTGGGCCGCCTCCGGCGACGAGTATTTCGAGCAGCTTGCAGGTGAGCTGACGCCCTTGATTGCGTTCCTGCAACCGAAGCTGCCCTGGACGAAGCCATTGCTGGAGCAGGTCGTCTTTGGACCGGGTACGGACTCGACACGGCTTGGAGCCATCAATGCCGCCGTCAACCTGTTTCCGGATCTTGAGTGTCGGGAGCGCGCGTCTGAGCTACTCGTTCGCGTAATCCCCCAGATAAGCGGCGTTGCCTGGAACAACCTTTTCGACGTGTTCCGGCTCGTAGACGAGATCACGCCCGATCCGAGCTGGGTCGCGTTGCTCACTGCCATTGAGGCCAACCTTGAAGGCGCTCCGAAAATCAACGCGACGTTCGTCGTGGATCGCCTCCAGACACTTCTCCCCCATTGCGCTCTCCTCGTGGCGAAGATCGCCAGGAGACTGATCGAGACCTGGCGTGACGAACTCGGGGACATCCAGACAGGGATAGCGGGCTCCGCTTCCGAGCTGGTTGACCTTGCGATTACGCTTCACCGCATTGGCGACGATACCCGCGAGGTAGGGCTGGAGCTTTTCGAGCAGCTGGTCGAAATCCAGGCTTACACGGTCAAGGAAACGCTTGAGCAGATCGACAACAGGTTCAGAAACCAGGCTCCGCAACGCCAGCGGCTGCCTCGCCGCAACCGGGCCGCCCGCCGACGCGCGGCGCGACGGGCGACCTCGTCTTAGGCGGCAGTGCCGACAGCTGCGTCCCATCCCTTAGCGCGAAGATACCGCGCGGGCACCTACAGGGAGGTCCGCTCACGAAGCACGGAAGCGATTGGATGGACGCCCGATTTGATCCTCAACGAAGTCTCCGATGTCTTCATGAACGAAGTCGGCTTTCAGGAGACGACGCTACAGACCTGAACGGCCGAAATTGGGCGCAAAGCTGCCATTCACGTCGTGGAGAACGTATGAGAAGGCGACCTTGACTGCTGAGTGTACTGCATCAAAATCTCTAGTCCTTCCACTTATCAGATTTTGCTTTGGTGATAATTGCCTTGGCGCGTTCGACAAGCTGCCCCAGTCTTTCGATGGTCGGGGGCGCTTCGGTGCCTGCCTCCGTATGACTATGGTGTTGATTTTCACTGAGAACTGACCCGGCGTTTCCACCGAGATTTGACCCGCCTTTCATGTATGTTTCGGTTCGGGATTGAGGGTCAAGGTTCTGGCTTTCTCCTTCGCTTTTTTAGGCTCGTGGGCAGAGCTGTTTTTGAATCGGAAGCTGTCGTTTCCGGTTTCGCGGATGTGGCAATGATGGGTCAGCCCGTCGAGTAGCGCGGTTGTCATCTTGGCATCGCCGAAGACACTGGCCCACTCGCTGGGCTATTGGCGATCTGGCCCGATCGTCCCTGTGCCTTCTGCTGTTCCAGCGCATTGACCAGCTCGACCGTCGAGAAGAAGCGAACCCGCTTGTGATGATGCTTGGCATATCTTAGCGCTGATCCTTCTCGACGTCTCAGAGCAAACCCGACACTCCAGACCGTGCGCTCTTGCGCGTCGAGGCACTGACACTTAGGTGAGAAATGAGCCGCCTGCAGAACGACGGGCAGCAGCTGAATATCTCGGCAACACCGGGACGTCCTTCCTCGTCAGCATATTCTTGCGCAACGTCTGCGAAATCAGCACTGACATTATACCGGCACCTTCACTTGCAAGCGTTGAATGCGTGGCTCTGCGCCCGGTTTTGGGACATCGGATATGTCGACGAATTGTAAATCGCAGAGCTGATAGGTGATTTTGACATTCTGCTGGGAGCCTTCCGGGAGAGGAAGCCCGCCCTGGGAGTCAAAGCGGATGATCTTCGTGGATTGGCCGTCGACGGTCGTATTGTCTGCGGTCGTAATAAATATCTCTGGATATGATTGACCCGAGCTGTCCACTACCTGCTTGTCATCTTCGGTATAGGAATAACACGGGTACCGCTTGAAAACGATCGCCGACCTGAGCCCGTAGTTCACGAACAAGATTTCAACATACCCGGCCTCCCCCGGGCTGGACCCTCCGCCCACAAAGCTGGCAGCCACAATGGCACGATTTTCCGTCACTTGTTTGGTTAGTGCCGGAAGTCCGACGACCAGAAATGTGGCGATTGACGCCAAACCGGTGATTATAGCCAAGACCGTTGACGCGTTCCCAAGATTGCCCCACCAGCTCTTCTTTTGAGATGTGCCACAGTGAGGACACTTTTCGGCGCCGTGTTCGATTTTGAGCCGGCATGCCATGCAGCGGTCTTCTGAGAAATCTGCAGCTTGAAGTGTCACGGTTCCCTCTCCTTTAAGTTAGCAGGTGCAACACGCTGCGTTTTGGCGGGTGGCTGCGCGCCTTTTCGATGAGTGATTGCTCAGGATCCGCCAAAACCGTTTATGGGTCGTAGGTGGTCACGACTGCGAAGTGATCGGACCCGTGCAACTGACAAGCTTTCGCCGCCCAATCGGTCTGCGCCAGGTCGACGCCGGCGTTGCAACCAAGCGTCGGCGCTTTGAAATCGGCTTGATCGCCAGCCGGCACAGCCATGTGATCGATTGCAGCGTCGGCAAAAGCGGTGTCCTTGTAAGTGCGACCCAGCCCCTGTGTAAGCAACGCAAACGCGCTTGCACCGATGAGGGGTGTCGTCAGGATTGCGAAAGTATCGTCGAACCCGTCGCCGGCGACGCAGGCTGCGGCGGGAAAGGGCGCTTTCTTGCATTCAAACGGCTGGAGATTGCAGTCCGCGAAAGCGGACCCTGCTTTGCCCTGTTCAAGACTCGTATTGAAGTCGCCGGCGATGATCGTTGTGCGGCCTTCTGCGGTCGCTTTGTCGGCGACGACCTTCACCGCGGCGATCACGCGTTCTCGCTCGGCCGCGTTGCGTTTATCGGCATCTACTTGACGGGCAAAGCCTTGTGCTATCGCTGTGATGAGCTTGGCTGGAACATCGATGGCCATATTTTCCAATGCCCGGTTTGCGTCCGTCGCGTCGGAGCATGCATTGTTGATATTGCTCTTCAGATGCACAGGAAAGATCGTAAGGCCGTTCGCCAGATCCACGCGCAGGGTACCGCGGTCGTTGCCTCCTGTTGGCTGGACCTGCGAAAGACCGCTCGAAGTTAGAAGTTCTTCCGCCACTTGCAGTCCGCCGAAGCTTCCAAAGACCTCATGCGTCCGCCCGTCGAGTTTCACATCGTACTCTGTGACGCGGATCATCGGAATCTTGGAGATAACCGCGACCTCCAGGCCCTCGTGGGCTGCTGTATTTGGAACCGATAGGTCGGATACCGCCACGTGATAGTTTGACCACCCTAAGTGATTGGCAACGATTTCGGCGCCAGTTCGCCCGATCACCTCGACCATTACGACCACATCGGGTGACAATTCAGCATCCAGGCCCGCGAAGTCAGCTTGCCGGCCAAGCATGGACTCCTCCAACCCACGACCTATGTTCCAGGATACAATTGTGGTCGACTGTGCAAAGACAACAGCCCGTCCACGCACAAAGCCAAGCGAAAGTCACAATTGCACGCATCAACGTCGTTCCTCCACTAGGTGCTCACCCTGCGGTGGGAGACCTCACACCGGCAAGTTGGGTAAGCGTTCTTCATGGTTCGTCGCGGGAAAACGGCGAAGGACCCACGTGGGACCTGTCTTGTGTCGGCGGCAGTATCCTGGACAGTGCTGCTTCGGCGTTGCCGCTCTTTTCTGCTTCAAAAATGTAAGGGGCAACATCGCGCGTTTCCGCGGCCTGGGATGAAAACTTTAGATCCACCCAACGGCGAAAATTGAAAATGCCACCCGCAAGCTGGAGTGAATAGTCGAGCGACTGGGTCTCGGCGACGAATGGTTCTGTGGGTGCGCGATTCTTGAAATAATGTCTCAGCGCCTGTTCATCGTAAGGATTGATGGTGAACGGCAAAAGGCCATTCATTTCATCAAAAACAGGGCCTTCAGGCGGAATTCCCCGACCCCAATCGAGGGCACGCGCATGGCAGGCAAGGCATGCAGACTTGAAGTTGTCGACGGGTCCATTGAGGCGCCCAAACAGTCCAAGATGGTGCCGAGGCAGCGAGAAAAACCGGGCAGCTACCGTGGGATTGACCCAGCTCTCCTGCACGGTGCCTCCATCTTCCTGATACTTCTTGGCAGTCAGTTCAGGGTCGTTTCCCCACATCAGTCCCACGGGAACGAGCTTTGACCAGACATCGTCACCAGCTGCATAGGCGTCGTACATGAACGTGCCAAAAACCCAACCTGTCAGGGCGCCAGCCGCTGGATCCTTCACCGCAACATCCACCTGCAAAAGGCGCATTTCCTGCACGGAGCCGCCTTCGCCAATGGCGGCGTTCCATATTTTCGACCCGGTTAGATATGGCACCCGCGAAACCGGCGCGGTGGTGAAGAGCAGCTTGATTGCAAATGTGTTGGGCGGGAACACCATGGCCTTGGTCTTCGGTCGCGCGGGGTCCCCCCAAACCTGACCGAGCCCATAGCATCCAACCCCGTTGTAGAACCCAATTGCCCAGTTTTCGTCGCGAGAGCGTTGATGCTCCGAGAGTTCGAAGAGGCGCGATCCTCGCTCGCGGGTCATACCGTGAATGCGCTCGCGAATATCCTGAAACCACGGCGCGTGGCACCAACTTTGCGATCCTTTCTCGATCCTCCAGTCAATAGAGACATTATCCTTCAGCCCATAGGCAAGAAGAGTGCGAAGGTAACGCTCAGGCTGTACTCGAAAGTCGATCCCACGCCATGGAGTCTCCACGGCTGGGAGGGTCTTCGGAAAGGAAAAATTGGCAACGAACTCCTTCTCCCCGGCAGGCAGACCAGAAAGAGCCATAGTGCTTGAGCACTTGAAGAGGATACTCGCCGCCGTATCGAGCGAGGCGTTCTCCGCAACGTCGCAGGCGGCGTGAGCCGGCCGAGGCGCAATAGCAAAGATGCCGAGCAACATCCAAATCAGCGTTATAGCATTTGCACAGACACGCATCCGCGTCCCCCATTGGTGTAGTCACCGGTCTGCCAGATTATGTTATACCTGCAGTGATCGTTATTTTAATACCGCAAGGTCCCTCAGTGTCGTCAGGCATAAGGTCTGGCAACCCGTTGCTTCGGGCGACGGTGTTCTACCTCAGGGGATCGCTCTCGCCTTCGACGATACCCCGTCCCACTGTCCATTTTCTGGGCGATCCGTGTTAGATAGACAGTACGGTCTCAATTGCATCAGCAACGATGTCGGCGTGATGTGGTTCATGGCCGTCGTGGAACACTATCTGCAACGAGCTTTCGATCCACCTTTCAGCTTCCGGGCAGTGTGTCTGCTTATAGTCAAAGACAGTCTCGGGGATATCCGGAAAGATTTGTCGGGCAACCAGCTCGGCCGGCCAGATTGGAGTTTCGTTGTTGGGTTGTCCGAAAGTGTCGAAAAAGTTTCGGTTCCTGAACACCCCAGTCCGATAAAGGGTCTCATCGCCGTAGGATTTACCGACGCCCATGCCGACCGAAGTCGCAGCGGCGCGCATTGCCTTCAGCACATCTTCCCGGCGCGCTACAAGATCCGGCTCCAAGCGAAACATTTGAAAGAAATAGCTGGAGATCGCTTTGCCGTGGTGTTGCTGCGGCCGCACACCGGGGATCTTTGACAGCCTCTCATCAAGCCGTTGGCCAACGGCTGTAAAGCGAGCCGCTACTTTAGCCAATTTGGGAAGCTGCGCCAGGAGCATGGCGAACTCCAGGTCGCTCATCCGGTAATTCACACCTGACCCGTTGTATATGTAGTGCTCGCTATTGGGATCCGTGACGCCGGTCCGGTTGCGGTGCTTGTCGGAGAAGTTGAGGCACCGCAGGAAATCATCCTCGCTCCTTACGAGGACAAAGCCGCCCTCGCCACACGTGATGTGTTTTTGGGAGTTGAGGCTGAAGCAGCCAGCATCGCCTCGCGTTCCCGCGGGACGTCCTTTATAGCTGGCCCCCTGAGCCTGCGCAGCATCTTCGATCACTTTGATATTGTGTTGCCGACAGAAATCAAGAATCGGATCCATATCTGCAGGCGAGCCCCCCAGGTGCACGACAATGACCGCCGAAGTGCGACTGGTAGCGACGCGCGCGATCGTTTCGGCCGTCAGCAATCCGGTATTCGGATCAAGATCGGCGAACACGGGAATCGCGTTCTGAAAGATCACCGGCATGACAGTTCCCATGTCGGTGATTGGTGGAACGATAACCTCCGTTCCGGCGGGAATTTGGAGGCCGCCAAGCGCGACGTGGATGGCGGCGGTGCCAGATCCCGCCGGGACGGCGCGGAGACGCTCGCCGCTCGTGTCGCTATAGTAGTTTTCCAAAGCCTCACGGGCCTCGTTCCAGAAATTCCGCTTTGGATCGCCGCTGCTGGTATAGGGCCATAGTTCCTGCCCTGCCAACGCGGCGTCAAGCAGTTGCCGCTCGGCACTGTCAAATCTGCGTCGCTCAGGTGCGGTCACAGGCTGTCCTTTCTGGTCGCGGGTTGTCGTGCGCGACATGCGTCGATTTCTTCACGCCCGAGGCGATCGCGACGTTCGGGCAGTTTGTTTGTCCACCCAGGCAACAAGGCCTCCTAGCTGAACGCGATTGAAGCTTTCTTCGAGTAAATGCGCTTCAGGAAAAAAAGGATAGTGGGCGCTGGGGCTCTTCAGGCCGTCGGGGACGAATTCACGACGATTTCACGCAACGGCGGTAGGACGCCAGACCGCGTCGCTAGCGGATGGGCCAGCTACGCTTCCAGCCAGTCATCGGCCCGGCCCGCAGCCTTCTTTTCTATTGCTGCCATGATCGGCAGCCGCCGCAGCGTGTTGACCGGATAGGCCGGATCAAGCAGCGCCGCTGGAGCAAAGTCGGGCTCCTGCTCTCGCAGAGCCTTAACAGCTTGGCGAAGCTGGGGCACTTCAACGCGGCGCAGCTGCAAGGCCACCTCATAACGCCGTGTCGAGACAAAATCCGGGCGGAAGCGAAGCGCCGTTCTGGCGTGCAGCAGCGCCTGATCGTAGTCAGCCAGAGCGGTTGCGGCCATGCAAGCGAAATGCTCGAAATAGAACTGATAGGGACTGTGCTTTGTAAGTTCCAGAGCACGCCGGGCTGTCTGGTATCCTTCTTCCAACTTGCCGTTTGTGCTCAGGGCGTTGGAGAGCAGCGCCCATCCCAACGGGTCCGTCGGATCGCGCTCGACGCCGCGCTGCGCCATCACGAGCGGGGTCCGCAGATTGCCTTGGTGAATATATTCAATCTGCGAACTGATTGTCTGGACAACGGCATCGTCGGGCGAGTGGCGGAGCGCCTCCGCAGCGAGCTCGGTGACCGGCGCAACGTTGTCCAGGAATGACATCGTTCGATGTTGAAAGAATGCGGCATTGCGCAAGAAGCCCCGCCACACCAGGTACCGGCCGCGCGGCTCTATCTCAAAGGCGCGCTTGAACAGGCTGTCAGCAGCAACGAGGCTTTTCTTGTCAAGACGAAAAAACAGGTTCCGCGCCTGGTGCGCCAGGACAGATGCGCAAGCATCCGCTCCATCAATCGATGCCGATTCGGCAAAAGCTTCGCAAACCCGTTCGACTGTGTTGAGCGCAAGCCTGTCCAAGTCGACCGACTCGTGCATCGCGCCGATGGCGCCAGGTACGCTTGCATTGTCGGACCACAGCCGTCTTCCATTCTGAATTTCGCAGGACAGGAAAACGTCACCACCAACCGCAACGGAAAGCACCCGGATCAAGAGCATCGCCTGCGGTTGGCCTGCGGGTGCATCGAGATCATCCGCGCCGCCGTCCCCGTCCGCACTCATGATCTCCAAATCGTCCATCTGCCGCAATGCGCTCAGAATCCGATTCTGCAACAATCGTGCGCCGACATCGGCCGCTGGCGCTCCTCGTGCATCGCTACGCACCAGCACGATGCGTCTTCGGCGCGGCGCTGCCCTACGCTGCTGCATCCATCTCTCGAGGACATGGCTGCGCACGTCGCGGATAACATGTTCGAATTCATGGTCGTGCACGTCGACGTCTTCAAAGGCCTCGACCGTGCCTGCCCGCCTCATGTCGGCAGACGCTTCATACACGACCTTGAAGCTCGCTGGGTCTAGAGTCACGGCATGGCGCGAGGCCACCAGCAGTTGGCCGTGCGGCCCCAACGCGCGGCGTATCTCACTAAGGGCCGCCCGCAAACTGCCTGCCGCTTGTTCCGCGGCCCGGTCGCTCCACAGGCGCTGCTGCAGCCATGCCCGCGTGCGGGTGTGACCAGGCGCGACGGCCAAAAGAGCAATCGCGCCGCGCGCCTTGCTACCTTGTGGCGCGAAATCACGCCCCCCCTCATCGGTGAGGGTAAGCCTGCCGAGAGCATTTAGCTTTAGCATGTCCGCCCTGCAGAAGTATTCTGTGCCCATATTTACTTACTGCAATTTTCTGCGTCCCGCTATCCATTAGAAGAAGCAAATGTTCATGCGTCCTTGCTGATCCTCGTGGGGAAAAGCAAAATCCTGCTGCTGAAGGGAGCGAAGTCCGTTCGGCAAGAGTTGCTGGGTAAGCGTGAGCTGACACACGCACAATAGCGGCTCCATTCACCCCTTAAGCTCGCATCGATGTATTTCACGGTGTTTTCACGCCCGCGATTTTTTTCCTGATCTAGGATTGCGAGCATCTCGAACGAACAATTTTGCAAAGCCGATTTGGTGAGATCGTTCGAACGATTGAATTGCCCATCGAAGGAGGATGCGTTGGATACCCAGGCACCGAAAACAAAGGTCAGATCGAATACCGGCTCGCACCGGGCAACCAGCGCGGCATCCGCCGATCCGCTGGGCATCATTGTCGACCTCTTGCCACCGGGTTTCCCGACGCGGCCTGGCACACGGATACGGCCGACCACTATTACCATTCACAACACCGACAACCCCGGTCCGGGCGCCGATGCCGACGCGCACAATCGATACATTCGCGGCAGCGACGCAGTCGCGCGCAAGGTATCGTGGCACTTCACGGTGGACGACAACGAGATCTACCAGCATCTCCCGGTCAACGAGATGGGCTGGCACGCCCATGCTGCCGCCAATGCATCCAGCATTGGCATCGAGATCTGCATGCATCGCGGCATGAATGAAGCAGCCGCATACGACCGGGCGGCACGGCTTTGCGTGTTTCTGGGCATGCAGCTCGGCATCACCGTGCCCGAGGGCCTGCGCCAGCATCATGACTGGACCGGCAAAAACTGCCCCAGCGTCCTGCGCGGGCGGCCAGATGGCTGGCAAACGTTCCTCGACCGCGTCGCCTTCTACAGCAGGGGATCGCGCAGGCGCGCAATGCCCGACGTCACCTTTGTCGCAGCGGCAAAGGCGGGAGCCGCGAGCAAGCTAGCTCCAGAGGCCATGGACGACGCGCTCAGGTCCATCGATCATCACTTTGCAGCGCATGCCGACGCCGGCACCGCTGCCGAGCAGGCCCTGCCGATCCCGACTGGGGACCCGATTGCGTTCGCCGCGTCCACAGCAAGCACAGTCTATTGGCCTGTTGTGACGCGCCATCCGCGCGCCTTGGAAGTCAACACGCGACTGGTCGGCGGAGGCGCTTCGGGTGCCAACGCCTCACGTCGCTTCCTTGCCGATCGAAGCGGCGGCGCCCGCTATCACTGCGCGATCGATCTCTATTGTTCCGAAGGAGACGCGATCGTCGCCGTTGAAGACGGCAGAATCGCAAATTTCTACCCCTTCTATGAAAACACCAACGCGCTCCTGGTGCAGCACGATGGATATGTGGTCAACTACGGCGAAGTCTCGCCCAACTCGCTCGCATCGCTCGGCCTGAGCGTCGGCGACCGGGTGAACGCCGGGCAGCGGATCGGCACTGTCGGCCGATTGAACATGCTGCATTTTGAAACTTATTCGAGCGGCACGACCAAAAACTATTCCTGGCCGAAGGCCAACCCCCGCCCGAGCCGGCTGCGCAATCCAAGCCAGCTTCTTCTTGACCTCGCTGTATCTGCCGTGCGGCTCGATGCCGATCACGCCACGACTGCCCTCAATGTTGCAAGATCGGACCGCATGCAGACTGTCAGCGCGCCCTCGATTGCTTTCGCGCCGACGGCCGTCCCGCCAATGGATGAGAAGGATTGGCATCCTTTCGGCAACGGAACAAGGGAATGGCGGTACGACGCGCGTGGCCTTGCCACCCGCGAGAACGGCACCGTCGAGCAACAGCGTTCGGAGCAAAGTCTCGATACGATAAGGAAGATCATGCAATACATGGGCTCGGAGCTGCTTGCCGCGAGCGCCAAACACGGCATACCGCCGGCGCTGCTCTTGATGACGGTGGCGACCGAGACGCACATCTACAAAGCCGACAAGTTCACAGGCCCGAAGACATTTCGCTGGGAGGCGCATGTCGAGAACGATGACGTCAATCCGCCGACGCTTGGGGACTATTCGGCGGGCCCCGTGCAATCGCTCGGCACGACGGCGCGCTGGGTCATCCGCTCGAAAGGCACGGCGTTCGGCCTCAACTACGATCCTTTTGCGGTCGCACCGGTGTATCCGGCCAAACCCCACCCCAAACCGGACAGTCATCCGCTGTATGACTTTGCGACCAATCTTGATCTTGGCGCTGCAGAAATACGGATCCGGCTCGACAAGAGCGGCATTGATCCGATCTTCGTGGCAGCCGCGTTCAACGCCGGCGGACTTTACAGCAGCGCGCATAGTCCGTGGGGTCTGCGCACTTATGGCGATCATCTCGACCGGGCGGCAAAATGGTACGGCGATGCCTGCGCGCTTTTGATTGAAATCGGGATTGTCTAGCCGGCGGGTTCGACAGACGGCAGCAAGGAGGCAGCTATGAACAGGAGCGTCGGCATCGCTATCGTTTTCTTTTGCGGAGCCGCAGCGGCCGGATCGACGGCCGACCTGCAGCGATACAGTGGGATTTGCGAGCCCTCCGGCGGAGCGTTTATCGGCCCATCAAGGTTCGCCGTCGCAAGCGACGAGTCGAATGTGATCCGGATTTATGAGCGCGGATCACCCACCATCTCTGCTTCCGTGGATCTTACGACATTCACCGGGTACGAGAAGTCTGATCTCGAGGGCGCCACTGCGAGAGGCGACACGGTCTATTGGACTGCCTCCCAGTCCAATAGCTCGGGCGGTAGCGACAAAAAGAGAAAGGTGATCTTCGCGACCCGGATTGTGCAGGGCAACGGCGGCACGACGCTCGAACCGACGGGGGTCTTGCGCGAGGATCTGAAGCCGCAGCTGGTGAAGCTTTCAGGATCATCCGACGGTCGCATCAACATCGAGGGTCTCGCCGCCGCACCCGATGGAGGCTTGCTGTTCGGGTTTCGTAATCTCGTCGACGGCAAGGCGGCGGTTGTGAAGCTGAAGAACGCCGACCTGGTGCTCGCCGCGAAAGACAGTCTGGCTGAATTCGGCGATACGGCGATGCTCGACCTGGATGGGCGCGGCATTCGCAGCCTGGAACGGGTTGGGGATCGCTATTTGATCGTTGCTGGCAAGGCCAGTGACGCGGCAGCCGTCGATTACGCGCTCTACTGGTGGGATGGGGAGCCCGAGCACAAAGCGGTGGCTTGGGAGACACAACCGAATCTCTCCGGTCTTGATCCGGAAGTTGCCATGGTGCTCCAGGACGGACGCGCGCTCCAGATTATCAGTGACGATGGAGACCGTTGTGCGGAAGTCGAGGAGGAGGATCCCCCTTCAGATCAGCGCGGCTTCTCCAGCATTGACGTTCCCCTCTGAGCGGCAGCGAGAACTACGAACTCGGATCGAGGCGATCAACTAGATGCGGCTGCGGGGCCTAGCCGCCGAGTACCGTGAGCTGACAGCAAATGAAAAGCGGCAGGTGTGTCGTCAGCGTCTCACCGCCAATCGCAGAAACACTTACGATGTAACCTGGAGCTAAGGGTATGAACTCTCCGATGACTGCATTCTTCGGCAGTGTTATCGCAGTACTTCTTCTATGCCTGTTTTCGTTTTCGACGTTTTATGTGATTTCGTTGGTCGTCGAAAATTGTCGGTCCATGCCGGTATGCGAGCCGGCATCTCCGTTATTTGGAGACGGCTTCAAGTATGTCGTCACCACCGTAGGCGGCTTGGTCTCTGCATTGGTCATTGCCCACCTGACGGTTACCGAACCAGGAAATGCGCCCACCGTTGGTTCCTTCGCGCCGGAATCCAAAGCCGCCGTCTACGCGACCAATACCGTTGTTGTGCTCTACCTTCTGGCATGGATCGCAACTGGCTTGGCCGCACTCGTTGTCGGCGTCATGCTCTACCCAAAGGCCAGTTCGACCCTTTCCGATATCGGCTCCACCTGGCTTGGCCTGGCAGTATCAGCGGCGTACGCATATTTCGGCATCAGGCCTTCATCCGATAGACGGGTAGGCGGCGGTCCTGCGACATTTACCACTGGCGACCTATCGCAGGGTCAAAAGGTCCCCAACGCATCGGAAGTGGTGACCTGCGGTCCGATCACTAAAAAAATTACACGCACCGATCCCGAATTCGCCGGTCTTGTCACGAATACAAACGCCAAGATCGTATTCAAGGACGAGGAAAACACCGGCGCGGATCGCATGATGACGCCCCGCCTCAAGAGCAAACTGGATTCCCTTGCCAATGTGGTTGCGTCGGAATGGCCCGGCGCCAAGCTGCGGGTTACGGAGGCTTGGGATGAGGACAATGAACATGCCGACGCCTCGCTCCATTACGAAGGCAGGGCCGCCGACCTCACGACCAATCCGGTCGACGGTGCAAAGCTCGGCAGGCTAGCTCGCCTGGCGGTGGATGCGGGTTGCGACTGGGTTTTCTTTGAGGACTCGTCCCACATACACGTCTCGGTGAAAGCTGGATAGGCAAACAAGAAGGTCGCCTGCAGCGGCAGGTGTTTCTCGTCACCGCGACACACGTAAGTTATTTCTGGCAGCACAGATCAGCTTGATCGAACTGCCAAAGGTCTTGTGTTGAGTCGCATAGATACTGTTTTTATCATAATATACTGTTGTATCATACAAACAAGTATGACATATATTATAATTTCTAACTGCCGTAATGTGTAAGATGCGTAAAACTGACGTCAGCGCAAACAATGCGCATGCACCGAACGTATTGGAGGATAGGTCGATGGCACGTTCACACGCGAAGACTACGGCGTCCAAACAAGCTGGTAACGCCAATCCGTTCAAACTGACGAGAACGAAAAAGGCGCAAGTCAAAGACGCCCACATTATTAGAGAGGGTGTGCGTTGCGACACGGAAAAGAGGGGGCACACAACGCCACACGGACGCACGCCGCTAGAAATTGTGGTCGATGCGTCCGAGGGCTTTATTCCGCTGTGGGCCAAGGGCACCACACTGCGCTGGCGTTTCCGTGACAATTCCTTCGCAGTGTTTGAAAATCAGGCCGCGGCGAAAGCGGCTGTAGAAGAACTGCTCGGCCAAGCCATCTTAAAGTGGGGCGACTCGGCTCCCGTCAAATTTGCCAAGCGCGACGATTCCTGGGACTTCGAAGTCGTCATGAGATCGACGGACGATTGCGATGACAATGGGTGCGTCCTGGCCAGTGCGTTTTTCCCAGACGCAGGGCGTCACAAGCTAACGCTTTATCCGCGTATGTTCGAACAGCCTTCGGAAGAACAGGTCGAAACGCTTATCCATGAGATCGGCCACATATTTGGCTTGAGACATTTTTTTGCATTGATCAGCGAAACCGACTGGCCTGCCGAGATTTTCGGGGAGCATAAGAAATTCAGCATAATGAATTACGGCAACGACAGTAAGCTAACCTCCCAGGACACATTCGATCTCAAGCGCCTTTATCAGATGGTGTGGAACGGCCTGTTGACGGAGATCAATGGGACACCGATCAGAATTGTAAAGCCATTTCATGCGAGCGGCGCGGCCACCGAAAGCGCGCTCGCGCTTGCGGCAACGCGGACCGTTGTCGCGCCATTGCCCGGGGCTTGAGATTCGCGACAGCGGAGCGGGTTTCGCCAGTGCAGACCCAAACCGTCGGCAAACCACCCATATTCTGAACTCAGATAGTTCTGCACTGGAAATTGACGCAAGAGGCATCGAATCGGTCATGACTTCCTTTGCATCGCAAAATCAGCTGCGCGAATTCCTCACGAAGACGACGGCGTCCAAAACGATCGAAGAAATGATGCCCGGTGCTTCTGGGCCGGAAAGCGCGGGGGCGGCTGAAACTCTGACCCGCACCACACTTCAGAAGCTGGACCGTGGCGAAATGCTCGATCCCCGTGAACGCTACCATCTTGAAGCGGTCATCTTGCCGGCGAAGCGACCCGCCATTGACATTGTGGGCGGCGACTTCAGCACACGACACCCCGATTGGCTGCATCTGAACAAGCCGGAACTCCGCGACCGACTGAAGGCGAAGTTCCCCGGCATCGGCCGGATTGAACTGCCAAATCACCCCACGCTGCCTTATGGCGGCACCGGCTTCGTGGTCGGACCCCGACTGCTCATGACCAACCGGCATGTCGCGGAGACATTCGCGGAGGGCCTCGGGACGTCGGGTCTGAATTTCATTCAGGGGCTCGAAGCAGGCATCGATTTCCTGAAGGAGCGCGGTCTCCCAGCGACGGCCTATCTGCAGGTGTTGCGGGTTGCTATGATCCACCCCCATTGGGACATGGCCCTCCTTGAGGTCGAAGGTCTACCCGCGATCCGCCAGCATCTGCGTCTCTCAACCCTCGATCCCGGCGCGATGACGGGCAAGGAAGTCGCCGTGATCGGCTATCCGACCTTCGACATTCGCAACCCCGCCGACATCCAGAACGATGTGTTCGCGGGGGTCTACGGCATCAAGCGCCTTCAACCCGGAAAGATACGCGAGATCGCAGCCGTCGACACCTACTACAACCGCGTCGTCGACGCTGCCCTCCATGACAGTTCCACGCTCGGCGGCAATTCGGGGTCGTGCGTGCTCGATCTTGAGACCGGCGATGTGCTCGGTCTCCACTTCGGTGGGCGTTACGCCGTCGCAAACTATTGCGTTCCCGCGGGCGCCCTGGCCGCCGACGGGCGCGTCATCGACACGGGCGTGACCTTCGCAGGCCCGGTCACGCGCAGGGCGACCGCATGGGACGACGCCTGGCGCCAAGTGTCCACCGGCTCGGCTCGGCCCGAGCCCGTCGACATCACGACTGGGCCTATCGCCGCGGACGCATCCCCATCATCTGGCTCAGGAGGACGTGCAATGGCCGCGAATGGCGAAGAAACGCGCATCACCATACCGCTCGAAATCACGGTCCGCCTCGGCCAGGCGCAACTCGGTGCCGCGTCCGTGACCACGCAACAATCCAACGCTACCGCGACGGTTATCGTCGAGCGCGCCGTCGAGCCGGTGCACGAGACCGACTATTCGACACGCAAAGGCTATAATCCGACATTCCTTGGGGTCTCCGTCCCCATGCCGAAGCCGCGACGCCCGAACGAACTGGTCCGCATGGCGGATGGCAGCCACGAAATCTCCTACCATCACTTCTCAGTGGTTATGCACAAGGCGCGACGGCTGGCCCTTTTCGCGGCGGCAAATGTCAGCGCCGATCCCGCCAGGAAGAGGCCGGGCAATCGGCCACAAGCGGACTATGGCCGCAAGGGCCTCGGCGGCATGGGCAAGGACGATAGCGAGAAATGGTTCGGCGATGGGCGAATCCTCGACACCGAGCAATTGCCGGACAAGTTCTACAACAAGGACCGCAAGGCCTTCGACAAGGGTCATATCGTGCGGCGGGAGGACGTCGCCTGGGGCGACACCTACGCCGAGATGCAGAACGCCAATGGCGACACGTTTCATGTCACCAACTGCTCCCCGCAGACAGCCCGTTTCAATCGGCCCGACGAGGAGGCCGACAATTGGGGCGCGCTTGAGAACCTGGTGCTGAAGAGCGCGCGAACCGAGAACCTGGCGGTCTTCGGCGGACCTGTTCTCGCCGGGGACGATCCGATCTTTCGCGGCGTCGACACGGAGGGCGAGATCGCGATCAAGATCCCTCGAAAGTTCTGGAAGCTGATTGTCGCCAGCACCGAGGGCCGGCTGCAGAGCTACGGCTTCACACTGGAACAGGACCTGTCGGGCGTCGACACCGAGTTGGTGGTGCCCGACAAGTGGGTCAAGTACATGCGCCCGATCGCCGAAATCGAGCAACTCGCAGGGGTCGATTTCGCCCGCAAGATCCGTGATGCGGACCAGTTCACCACCGCCGAGGGCGCCGGCATCATGGCGTCGGCCGGGGTCGCCGCCGGGCTGGCGGCCGGCGAAG